>CAIWEX010000207.1 GCA_903911795.1 uncultured Schlesneria sp. | reverse complement strand
GGGCTCGCGACAACTGGTTCCGACCTTCCGATGTCTGTGTTGCTCCTGACGGCTCGCTGATCGTTGCCGACTGGTACGATCCAGGCGTTGGAGGGCACCGCATGGGAGACGCTGATCGAGGCCGTTTGTTCCGCGTCGCACCGCCAAAAACACCCTACAAGTTTGCCAAGGTTGATGTCAGCACCATCGAAGGGGCAATTGCTGCTCTGAAGAGTCCCAACGAAGTGACTCGATACCTCGGCTGGACCGCCTTGCACGAGCAGGGTGACAAGGCAGAAGCCGCCTTGTCGAAGGTCTTCGAAAGTGATCCCAATCCGCGAGTTCGCGCCCGTGCCTTCTGGTTGCTCGGCAAGATCGAAGGAAAGGGGCCGCTGGCCGTTGCGAAGGCAATCAGCGACACCAATCCAGATATCCGAATCGCCGGATTGCGATTGGCTCGCGAACTGCGTGGAAAACTCGACCTGACATCAGTTCTCGGTGCGTTGGTCAAGGACCCTGCCATCGAAGTTCGTCGTGATTGTGCCATTGCTCTCAATCAATACACGTCTGCCAAGCATGCGGACTTCTGGGCGACGCTCGCCAGCCAGCATGACGGTCAAGATCGCTGGTATCTGGAAGCACTCGGGATTGGTGCCTACAACAATTGGGATGCCTGCATCGCAGCCTGGTTAGAAGCAAACAATGCCAAGGTGGGTGACCCATGGGCCAATGCTGCCAAACGTGATGTTGCCTGGCGTTCACGTGCCAAGCAAAGTCCAGGTTTGCTGGTCGGGATCATCTCGTCGAATTCTGTGTCGGCAGTGGACGTACCTCGTTACCTGCGAGCGTTCGATTTCCTCGTTGGCGCCGAGAAGGATGATGCACTGATCACTCTGGCATTCGGAAGCTTTGGTGACGAGGCCAAAACAAAGTTCGTCAACACTGAAGCCATCGGTCGTCTGAAGGGATTTGATGTCACGAAGAATCCTCAGCAACTGGCAGCGCTCAATCGAGTTCTCGACGGGCTGAAGGGAGATCCTCAATACATCGTTCTCGTGGATAAATTCAGCGTGGCGACGCGGTATGCGGAACTCGCGGAACTGGCCGCAAAGCGTCCGGATGATCAGGCGGGTCTGGATGCGGTCCGTGTTCTTTTGGCGAAGGGCCAGTCGGCACTGCTGGGAGATATGCTGAAGTCGATGAAGGACCAGGGCCGGGTTGCACTCGGAATGGCAACGGCACTGAGTAATTCGGGTGACGCGCAGGTGACCGGATTGCTGCTGCCGATTGTCAAGGATGCCAAGGCCGCAGGCGATCTGCGCCGTCAGGCGATCAAGGGAGCCACGCTGACAAAAGTGGGGGCTTCCGAAGTCTTGAAGTTGGCAGAATCCAAAGAGTTCGACGAAACGTTTGCACCCGCCTTGTCAGCAGCGTTGCAATCCGGACCGTTGGACGATGCTCAGCGAGCACGTGTCCTGGCCCTCTTCCCGGCTCCTGCCGGCAAGAATGACAAACCGCTTCCGCCTCTCAGCGAATTAGTGAAACTGAAGGGGAATGTGGGTCAGGGGCAGAAATTGTTTGCAACGGTTGGCAAGTGCAACACCTGCCACGTTGTGAATGGAGAAGGAAAAGAAGTCGGGCCGAATCTGTCTGAAATCGGTGGTAAGCTCGCCCGCCAGGCGATGTTCGAATCGATCGTTTTCCCAAGTGCGGGAATCAGCCATAACTATGAAGCCTGGACGCTTGGCCTGTCGAATGGAACCACGGTGAGTGGTATCATTATCAGTGAAGACGACAGCAAAGTCACCGTACGCGGTGCGGATGCCCTGGTTCGATCTTTCGAAAAGAAAGAAATCGAAGAACGTATCAAGAACAAGATTTCATTGATGCCTGCTGACTTGGCGAAACTTTTGTCACCCGAAGAGATGGCAGACGTTGTTGAATATCTTGGCACATTGAAAAAGGCGAAGAAGTAATTCTTCGGAGGTCCACATGTCCTCGAACGAACCGAACGCGACCCCAGAGAAGACGATTCTGATTATCGACGATGATCGCGAGATCGCGTCGATGCTGCATGGGGTCCTGCAGAGCAATGGTTACCGAGTGTTCCTGGCCCCCAACGGGGCCGAGGGGCAGCGTCAGATCAGTTCCCTGAAACCGGACCTCGTCATTACCGACATGATGATGCCGCGCCTCGGCGGGTTTCCAGTGCTCGAATACTTGAAGACTCTGGATACGCCACCACCCGTGATCATGATCACCGCGAATGAAGGGGGACGGCACAAAGCCTATGCAGAAATGCTGGGCGTTGCCGACTACCTGAGAAAACCATTTCCAATGGAAGTCCTGCTGGAATCAATCCGCAGGATCTTCGCGACGAAGGCGGATTCCCCGGATAAAGGCCCGTTAAAAAAGGCCGTTCGCAAAAAATCAGCGAAGCTTGACGACGAGGAGTAAATCGTGGTAATGCCTCGCCTGAAAGTAGGCATCGACAAGATCTGAAACATAACGACACAGGGCTCACAGTGAGATTTTCACCGTGAGCCCTGTGTCGTTATCTTGAAATGTCTGGGTGGCCCGGCTTGCTTCAAGCCGGGGGCCGGAGGTCCAAGAAACCTTAGGCCGGCGTTTGACAATGCTTAGCGTGACTCGTACATCCACGCTTGGCTTGAGGTTTCTTGTGCTGCGCACCCAGCTTGAAGCAAGCTGGG
>CAIWEX010000206.1 GCA_903911795.1 uncultured Schlesneria sp. | reverse complement strand
GTCCCAGAGGACAATTGATCACGTCAAAATTGTTCAGGCTTCTGATCCACGCCCCCACGAAAAGTAACGCCATCATCAGCGTCACACATCCGACCTTTCGTCTCCATCCGTAAAGGAATTCGCGCATCGCTGCCTCCGTTCATTGATGGCTTTGTTTCAACCCGTCACAGTTCAGAGCCAGGACGCGAATACTCAAGAACGCATCCTGAGTCGAACTGATGATAACGATATGCGGACTTACCGCAGCACTTTTTCAATCGCGAAACACTAATTTGCTCGCAGGTGATCCGGGACGTCCATGATTTCGCAGACCTCAGAGATGTGCTGTGTCAGCATGTCCGTCAGTTGACTCTCAATCGCCTCGATGTCGTCCAGCAACTTCGTCGAAGAGACCAGATCGGTCGGATGTTGTGAGTTCGGGATGGACTCCACGGCCCTCGCCCGTTCTGAGTATGTGGGATGGCTGTGATACCAACCCGGTTTTTCCTTGAGGATATCGTCGAGGACGCGTTGACGCAGTTCCTGACCTTCTGGCTGTTCTTGATATTGGCGAACTGCCTCAAAAATGTTGATGAACGCCCGGCCGTGACTCAAGCCGTGCTTCACGAATGTGACGGCCAATGATTGAAAGAGATTTCCCTCAAGCGTCACCTTTGCCAGGCTGGACCGAAACAGGTCTTTGCCATAAGCGAATGCGGATCGCCGATCAGCGAGAAATTCATGAGAACGCGAAAATCCTGCGGCGAGCAGTTCGAAGCCCTTCAGGTACAGCCAATAGAATCCATAGAACGGATTGATGTAGTTGAACGCGCCGCCAGCGGCACTCATGACCGCCAGCGAATGCGACAGCGGTGCAGAAACTTGAAAAATGAAACGAGTGTAGAACGTGTGCTGATGCGAAAAATGTGCGAATTCGTGTGCCAGCACAGACTTCAGTTCAGACACCGTTAACGACGAAAACGTCGGAATCCCGATTTGAATCACGCGACGTTTGCCGAACAGTCCAAACGGACCATTTCCACTGTCATGTACTGAAATTTCGGGCAGGGGCGTCAAGTAAACCGAATCTGCGATTCGTGTCTGCAACCGATCAGCGACCTCCGTGAAAACCTCGAACAAACGCGGATGCTGTGCCTCGACAATTTCGATCCCCAAGATCTCACGGGACGGTCCGATTGTCGCGCTTCGGATGACGCCCGCCACCGCGAAGTACCCACGATACAGGATTCCCGTGTGGACTATTCGCAGGGCGAGCATCATCAGAAATAATGCCAACGTAATCGACAACAACCCCAGACAAACGATGGGTAACGAGGCGTAGAAAAAGATCAGCCCCAGCGTCAGGACCAGCAAATAGGTGCGTTCTACCCAGATCTCTCTCGATGACAAATGGTTTTCGTAAACCATCAGTGGGTCAGGATCGGCTTGAAGCGACACAAGCCTTGCGAGGACTGCGCCAACTCCAAACATGGTAACAATCCAACCAGCGACAGTAGCCAGCCCAATGCCGCAGATCCATCGTATTACTCGAGAGGATTCAGCCTGATGGGCGTCGTCGCGAATTTTCCGAATATGGGAAGCATCAGCCATCTTGGCAATATCGCCACCGAGTTCCTGACTCCGCAGGAGCGCTTTGTTTGCTTCCACCGGCCGACCAGCCCACGAAAGAGCGATTGCCCGTGCGAGGTGAAGCTCCGCGTCTTCGGGAAACTTCTCACAAAGCGACTGACATCTTGTTGCAGCGAGTTGACCGTCAGATGAGTTGCTGATGTCGTACACGAGCGAGCGGGCCAGAAGTCGAGCGGCCAGAGAATTGTCGGGGTTGTCGTTCAGTTCCTTCTCGAATTTAAAGATGGATTCCCGGAAGGCGTTTTGCTTTTGCAATTGAAGGCCTTCTGAAACAACAGGTGTAATCCAGCGTCCTTCGTCGATTGCGGCATTGGCGACATCGCCAAGAATCTGCGCCGCTGACTCGTCCAGACGGCGTGCCTTTTGAAGTGTTTCGAATGCCTCGGCACGTCTATCGTCAGCGTAAAGTGCGAGGGCATGAATTGCCAGAATTCTTGGATTGTCCGGAAATCGCCCAGCACATGGTGCAGTTGTCGCCGTCATCGGTCTCGTGGGTGTCTTTCAAGTCCAGCCAGGCAGACAGATATATGAATGTCGTTAACGAACTATTGGGATGATCAATTGTCGCCTGCTTCAGGAATTTAACAGCCGACTCGATTTCATTTCGATTCCACGCCAGTAATCCGTAAAAAATGCTAAGTTTCGCCTGCGGCACGGTCTGCTCAATCAACTCCAGATGCTTTTCGGCTTCCTGAAGTTTTGCGATCTCTTCTGATGTCAATTCATTGGGTTCATGCAAACGAACGGACATCAGGAGCACATCGACGAGCATCAAGGTACTCATGCCTGACGGATCGCCGATCGCCAGCGCATTTCGACAAGCTTCTTCTGCTCGCTCGCTATCGGCGCGAAGATCGATGTAACACCGAGACAGCAGAATGCCGGCAATTGGATCATCAGCGAATTCTCCGATCAGGTTTCCCTGATTCTGATCCGCCTGGTCTCCCAGGAAAGCATACAGGCGGGTATAGAACTCGTCAGACTCGTCAATCTCATACGCGTAGAAAAGCCGGACGTAGTAATCACGCCAGGCTGGCCACGTTTCCTGCGTCAACGGCCCTTGCTCCATCAAAGCAATGACTTCTGCTTTCGTCGGCGGCGATTCATCGGCAACAACTACAGGCATCGAAGTCGATGCGGCCAATGCGAAGCTGGCCACAATCAAAAGCACCGTCCTCATTTTTTCAAAATCTTGTAATGTGGCCAATCAAGGACGGTGACGTGAAATCAGACTATTCCGGGCGAACG
>CAIWEX010000205.1 GCA_903911795.1 uncultured Schlesneria sp. | reverse complement strand
GGTGGCCTACGCGGGCGGGTTTGGTGGTTTTGATGAATCGATGGCACGGATCTCGATCGCGACATTGGTTTATTCCGTCGCCCGTCGCAAGGATCTGCCGCAATTCAAGGCGACAGTGAAATATCTGACACAGCGCCTGGAAAACTCAGGCAACGACCACTACGCCGAATATACGCGCTACTACCAGTCGCAGGCGCTGTTTCAGGGTGACGTCGAAGCTTGGGAAAAATGGAATAAGCAACTGGTTCGGCAACTCAAGACGACGCAACTTCCGGATGGCAGCGTCCCCGGTCAATTTGGTCCCGCCGTCGGAACGTCGCTTTCAATGCTGGCATTGGCGCTGAATTATCGATTCCTGCCGATTTACGAGCGATGAAACCGACTGGCGAATGCCTGACTCCAATTCAATCATTCAGTGGCACTTGAGCCGGGGAATTCCATTGTGGCAAAGATCAAGAATCAATCGATCATCGGATTGCTGATCGGGCTGTGCCTGATGCCAGTCGTACGACTGTTCGCTGCTGACAGTGACGCCCCTCTGGAAATCGGTACTGCGACGATCCGGCTTTCCAATGGCGACTTCATTGCGGGGAAACTGGTTGATTCTGCGAACGCGAATTTGATTGCCTGGCAATCACCAATCTTTACTGGACCGTTTCAGTTTCCGCTGAATCGTGTCAATACGTTGAATTTTCCCATTCCCGCAAAGTTGCCTCAGCCCGGAGGGGACTATGGCTTCGAACTTGTCGGTGGGGACATGCTCTTCGGTACCTTGAAGACCTTTGCAGGTGACGAAGTCGAGCTTGAGGTTCCCGGTCAGGGGGTGTTGCATATCAACCAGTCAGTCATCCGCAGAATTTATCGATGGAACAGTGGCGCCGAACTGATCTATTTTGGCCCTGGCGGTCTGACAGGATGGAAACAATCAATTGCCAATGCCTGGCGAGATGAAGCGGGGCATCTGGTTTCGTCACAAGCGGGGGCGGTGGTCTCACGGGAATTTGCGATTCCTCCACAAGTACGTATCGAATTGGAATTGGCCTGGAGTAAGAAACCTGATTTCGAATTGTCTCTCGGCGATACCCCGCCACTGAATGCATTTCGGTTTGAAGTCCTGGAAAACGACCTCGTCGCGGCCTGCGAATCCGAGTCAGAGGCCGATGTGAAATCCATCAAACTGGTGAAGTCCGGGGCAGACTCCCTGCAACTGCAGTTGCTACTGGATCAGGCACAGAAACGTTTACTGGTGTACGCACCAAACGGCGATCCATTGGCCGATCTGAAGTTGGAGGGTAAAAAGCCCGCTTCATTCAGCAAGCTTCAATTGACGAATAAGGCGGGCAATATTCGACTGGAACGACTGCGCATCAGCCGATGGACGGGTGAACTCCCGCGCGCTGTTGAAACGAATAAGGCTCGAGTTCACCTGACAGATGGTTCATTCGTCTATGGTCGAATCAAATCGTACGACGCCGCGCGTCACGAGTACGTTGTTAACGACGGAACAAGCGACAAGGAACTGGCCGAGAATCGTGTTCAGGATGTGATTTTCGCGTCCGAGAATCCTGCGACAGCGCCGTCCCTCAGGGTCGCTCAATTAAACGGCCTTCAATTCAGCGGAGAACTGCTCAAAGTCGAAAAAGAAACCGTCTGGATCAAGTGTGCTGGAATCCGGGAACCGCTGTCGGCGCCAGCCAGCAATCTGCACTCAATTGCGATCCTGGCTCCCTCATCCGAGACAACCAAGCCAGTGGGACGCATCGGCAGACTGGAGGCGGAAGGGACAGTCGTACAGGGTAAACTGGTGGATGCCAAAGAAGGTGACACGAGTTGCCTCGTCTGGCAGCCAACGTATGGTGTTGCCGGGGTTCCGCTCGTTCGTGGTGCCAATGCTCGAATCGATTATCGTCCGATAGCTGCTGTTGCACCAGCCCCTCAATCCGAACTAAGAATATCACAGCCTCAGGTTCAGGTTCGATTAGGTGGATTTGCCGGACAAGTCCAGAACCTGATTGGGGGAGTACCACAGCCGGCCTCCAAGGTTCGAGTCAAACCCAAGACTGCCACTACCGTCCTGCATCTGCGATCGGGCGACACCGTTCCCTGTACTGTGACGGGGATCGACGAGGAAGGGGTCACGTTCACATCCAAGGTTTCAGATACTACCTTTATCAAGCACGAGTCGATCAAGGTTCTGGAACTCGAGTCTGAAGCCCCGCCCGTTAAGATCGCTAAGGCGAAGCGAGAACGATTGCTGGTCCTCCCTCGAATGCAACGTGGTAACCCTCCGACCCAGTTAATCCGCTCCGTCAACGGTGACTATCTACGCGGTCGACTGGTATCGATGGATGACAAGGAACTTCGAGTGGAATTGCGACTGGAAGAAAAAGCGATTCCCCGCGATACCGTCACGCGGATCATCTGGTTGCACTCAGACGAGATCACAGGCGGGGAAGTGAAGAAATCTGGGATCGTTCCTACGGCACAATCGCGAGTCCAGGCGATCCCGAGTTCGGGGAACCGGCTGACGTTTTTTGCCGAGCAATTCGAAGGAAAGATTCTCTCAGGGAAAAGCGACGTGCTGGGGAATTGCCATGTCGATGTCAGCACGGTCGACATGCTCCTGATTGGTCCAGCGATTGAGCAGGCTGCGTCGTCGCTCGCTTTCCACCAATGGCGACTGAAGCATGCCTCAGATCCGCTGGGATCGGATGGTGAGAGTGATGCGGGGGGCGGCGAAGAGGGACGTGATTCGTCGCTGGTTGGTAAAGACGCTCCGTCGATCGAGCTTGATCTGCTCGATGGCACGAAATTCAAATTGGCGGACCACAAGAGCAAGATCGTGATTCTCGACTTCTGGGCTTCGTGGTGTGGCCCCTGTTTGCAGGCGATGCCACAGGTCGACAAGGTCGCTCACGAATTTGCCGATCAAGGAGTGGAATTGATCGCGATTAACCTGGAAGAGACGCCCGAAAAAGTGAAAGCGGCACTGGAGCGACTGAAGCTCGAAACCACCGTGGCACTCGATCAAAATGGCCGGGTTGCAGAACGGTACGGCGTGACCTCAATTCCCCAGACTGTCATCATTAATCGACAAGGCAAGGTCGCACGCCTGTTCGTTGGCGGGGGCGCTCGCTTCGATGAACAGGTCCGAACGGCACTGAAAGCGGTTCTGGCAGAACAAGAATGAGCGATGTCATAAAATAGGACTTCCGCAGTTCATTTAGGCGTCAATCGCCGATTCTGATAGGTGTTTCCTCCGAAGGTATTAAGGCCTGAAGTAGACCTCGTCGTCTAGCCCAACTTCCCCAGTTGTAGCCGTAAGTGCTTACAGGGCAACGATCGGGGCATCGGTTTTCTCACTACATTTGTGTTTGCTTTATTTTTGAGGGCAACCTGAGCTGGAGTTTGTCGAGGAGGATTTGTTGATG
>CAIWEX010000204.1 GCA_903911795.1 uncultured Schlesneria sp. | reverse complement strand
CGGATTGTTACTTGTTGTCGCTCAACTGGTGATCCCCCCTACGGCAGCACGGTTCTGGACGGATCGACATGGTCCGCTGACGATTGTTTCTGGAGTCCTTGGTGCCTTGAGCAGTGCCATCGGCGTCCTGGCCAGCGCCCTTGTTCCACGATTGGCAGCAGGGGCCGTGATCGTGTTGGCAGGAACCGGAATCTTCATTGTCAGCATGCTGTTCGGAACGCGACGTGGGGTTGTCTGGCATTCGCTGGGGCAGTTTTCTGCGAGGCGACGGATCGGGCAGCTCGACCTGTTGCGAACGTGCTTTGAGATCCTGGAGCAATCGATCGGCGATGCCTCGCCCGTCGAATGCGACCTGACAGCAATTCCAATTTCCCGACAGCAGTTGCTCGATGCGCGAACTTGGACAGAAGCCCGTTTACGGAATGTCCTGGCGGCGGCTCAGAGAGACGGCTCGATTCGTCTGGATGCTGACGGCAATTTCCGTCTCACCGTCGAGGGGACTCGACTGGCCCGACGTGCGACTCGCAATCATCGCTTGTGGGAACTGTATCTGATCCACTTTGCTCAAACGGCTCCCAGTCGAGTCGATCGGGAAGCGGATGAATTTGAACATGTTCTGGAACCCGATCTGGTGGAACAACTGGAAGTCCTGCTGGAACAGGATCGCGTACGAGCACGCGTTCCCGTGAATCCTCACGCCTGAAAGATTTTGACGTCGCGTAAAATTGATGGCTGACTAAAGGTACCTGAGCTGATGTTTTCCGAATTCCTGCAACGCCTTTCTGTCTGGGAAGGGATCGATACCTGGATCGCCGTAACGGGCGCTCTGGCAGCGATGGCCTGCGCGTTGCCCGGAACCTGGCTCGTTCTACGTCGGCAAAGCCTGCTGGGTGATGCATTAAGCCACGCGGTATTACCTGGGATCGTGCTGGCGTATCTAGGGATGTCGTGGATGGAAGAGATCGGCTGGCTGGCTGATCCGTCGCATATCTCCAGTGCTACAGGGATCGGTCGTGTTGCCGAGGGGATGTCGCTGGTCGCCCGACGTCAGGGAGCTTTGTTCATCGGTGCGGCGCTTTCTGGAGTCGTCGCAGCGCTCCTTTCGGAACTCGTCCAGCGTTGGGGGCGAGTCGAGCGGAGCGCGGCCCTCGGGGTTGTCTTCACGTCGATGTTTGCACTGGGACTGCTGCTGATCCGCTTGTTCGCCGACCGAGCTCATCTGGACCCCGGATGCGTCCTGTATGGAAACCTGGAAACGACAGCGTTCGACACGATCGGCGGCACGATGATCCCTCAAGCTGTTGTCGTCAACGCAGGGATGCTGCTCATCAACGGCCTGCTGATTTTGCTGTTCTTCAAAGAGTTGTGTCTCAATACGTTTGACCCCGAATTGGGGGCCGCGCAAGGGCTGAAGCCAGGTTGGGTGTCGCTCGGCCTGATGTCGCTGACGGCCGCGACGGTCGTGGCTGCGTTCGAATCGGTCGGGGCGATTCTGGTGATCGCCATGCTGATTGTGCCGGGGGCCACTGCGCGAATGTTGACAGACCGTTTGCCGACCATGCTGGGATTGAGTGTCATCGTGGCGGCCTGCGGAGCCGTATTGGGACACGTATTTGCTCTGACGCTACCCGCGATGGTCTATAAGTATGGCTTCGGACTGGATCAGCGCGTGATGGACGCCAGCAGCGCTGGAATGATGGCAGTGACGACGTTCGGGCTGTTCATGATGGCTGTCATCGCCAGCCCGAGGCATGGGTTGGGTCGAGTCTGGCTGGATCGACTCCGATTGCAGCTTCGCATTGCAAGGGAGGATTTGCTGGGGGGGCTGTACCGTCGCGAAGAGGCCGCCGTCGGAAACCCGTCGACATCACCTCAACAATCCAATGCTCCCCGAACGAATGTGCTTCAATGGTTCGCCCGCAACAGCCTGATTCGCCAGGGATTGATTCAAGTCGGTGCCGCGGGGGACACGCTGACATCAACGGGGACGACCGAGGCGAGGAATCTGGTCCGTTCGCATCGCCTCTGGGAATCTTACATGGCCCGTCACTTTGATCTTCCCGACGATCACCTGCATGCGACGGCAGAAGATGTCGAGCATTTCCTGGGGCCAGAACTTCAGGCCGAACTTGCCGCGGAACTCGATCAACCGACCACAGATCCCCACGGAAAGACGATCCCGCACGGCTCAGACAATTGACCATCGAGACCCGTACAGGCAGCGAATCATCATGCCGATCAAACCAGATCGATTCTGGGAACAGCCCACTGATGGTCAGGTCCCGTCAGGCCTGACAAAACGGCAAATCAGCGACTGGGAATCCCGAATCGGTATCGCGTTGCCAAAGGTCTTGAAACCGCTCTTCCAGGTACAAAACGGCGGTACCGTTCAATATTCAGATATTTGTATCCTGCCGCTGGACCAAATCGCACCCGTGGAAACCGACTTCTGGACTGACGCGGAGTATTCGAGGAAGTTGATCGCGGACACGTCGCTCGTCTTTCGATTTGCTGCTGATCGACGTCGTGGCGACCATCATTACTTCTTGAATTTCAATGCCAAAGGCCGCGACGGTGAGCCGTCGGTCTATCACCTCTACCACGATCCTGGCGAATTGAGGCTGTTTACCAAAACAGTCAAGGCGTTCTTCGACAAACTGATCGGCGTCACAGACTCACCGCTGGCAGACTGGTCCGAAACAGAACGACTGGAAACCGTACTCCATCAAGAATCAATGGAATGGGTCGTTTTGGGAAACCTTGCAGTCCTTCAGAAAACGCTGCTTGGCCGACTCAACGGCAACCTCTTCTGGTATTCCATGACGGACAGTGGCGACACTCGGTCTGTGACCAAAGTGACTCTCCCCGAACCACTCGATAAATCCTGGGCAATGATTCGACCGACCCGCCCTTCTCCAAAAATGTATGGACTGCATCTGCAACCGTGCAATTCCGATGGCATCGTCAGCATCGAATCAAAGCAACGCGACGACGGATTCTGGAAGAATGAAATCGACCACGGAGTTCCGCATCACATCACCGTCGAATCCACTTCCCTGGAGCGTCTGGAGCAACTCAAGCGAACACTGTTCGGGTCTTGAATCCCACAAATCAATCTCGGCTAAAGATAGCCGTCTGTAATTGGGCGTCTGATATTCATCGCACGTACGACTTGCGAGGTCGTAAAGAAAAAAGGCGGAAGAGGAGACCTTCGGTCGTCGGTTTCGGCGGGGTCGGGAGACGTCGGGAGACCCGCGCCGAACACGGCACGAATCGATTGAGTTATTAATTAATACGATTGCTGGCGAGGTTGTCACCTTGCCCACTTCGTTCCCTTCGTTCGCTTCTGTTCAATGTCTTCCTTTTTTGAAAGGCGTTGCGCATGCCACGGCATTCGGCGCCTGACACATGTCCGCTTTGAACAGAAGGGAACGAAGGAAGCGAAGGGGAAAAAGGAAGACGCAATTACTGGAT
>CAIWEX010000203.1 GCA_903911795.1 uncultured Schlesneria sp. | reverse complement strand
TGCTGAAAGCCGCCGAGATGATTTCAAGTCGTCTCTACGGTCGCAGTGGTGCGGTGGAAGCCGAATGGCTTCCTGTCGGTGCTTTCGAACTGCTGGGGTTGGACCATGAGCGTCATTCCGTTCGTCGTGAAGCTGCGGATCTGGGGCAGCCAGGCTCGATCGATCTGGGGACAACGCTCCGTTCTCTGCGTCGCCAGAAGCACCCGGATGAAATCGCAGTCCTGAATGAATGTATGCGGGCTGGTGAAGCGGGGATGATACGGCTACGTGAAATCATTCGCCCCGGGATCACCGAATTTGAGATTTTCCGTGCAGTTCAGGACGCCGCACTGGAGGCGGCTGGTCGACCAGCCTTTATCTACGGAGATTTCCGGGCGGCCAGTGCATCGCGCCCCAAGGTCGGCGGACTTCCGACCAATCATGCTCTTCAGCCGGGCGAAATGTTTACCCTCGACTACTCCGTCGTTCTGGAAGGTTATCGATCCGATTTCACCAATTGCCTGACAGTCGGTGCACCGAACGCAGATCAACAGCGCCTGTACGATCTTGTTTCTGCGGTTCAGCGCGGTGGCGAAGCGGTCCTGAAAGCGGGAACAAAAGCTCGCGATGTCTTCCACGCCGTGAACCAGCCGATTCTGGAAGCGGGACTGGCTGATAAGTTCGCACATCATGCCGGTCACGGCATCGGTCTGGCACATCCTGAAGCTCCGATCCTGGTTCCGCAGAGTGACGATATTCTGATGGCAGGCGATGTCGTGACTCTCGAACCCGGACTGTACGTCGATGGAATCGGCGGCATTCGCATCGAGCATAACTATCTGATTACCGACGGCGGCTACGAACGCCTCAGCAACCACGTCATCTCCCTTTTTTAGTTCGAGTTTTTTGGTTCGAGCTAACGCTCGGAAGCGTGAAGCCGCTCACGTTGTTCGCTTCCGAAAGGGACGATCTGGGGGGGGTGAGTGATGTCGGCTTATTTTCGACTGTTGTCGCTGTTTTCAATTTTCCGGGAAGTCTGTTGTCCAAATGAAGCAAGTTGACTGGAGCTATCACCGCAAAGGTTGCAAGACCTGCGGTAAAACCGTCGCGTTTTTGACGGACCATCAAATCGACGTCGCGAAGCAAGAGGACGCTCGCAAAGTTCCGCTGGCGGAAGCGGACGCCCTGAAGCTGGTCAGTCAGGTCACTGACCTGTATGTGACTCGCGGCACGAAGGTGATTCACATCGATCTGAAGTCTGAGCGCCCTGATGATGAATCGCTGCTGGGCCTGCTGATCGGTCCGAGCGGAAAGCTGCGGGCTCCAACGCTGAAAATTGGCAAGACCATGATCGTCGGGTTTGACCAGACAACGTACGACAAGGTCTTTGAGTAATCTGCTATTGCCCGAATCTCAGTTCCACATCGGCGATTTCAAACGGAGCGAGGTCGATTAGGACGGCATCCCCCTCAAGCGTCAATTCCGACAGCGTCTTTCCTTGAAAGTCACGCTTTCGCGCATAAATCGGCTGACGATATGCCTGCAGTCGAACTTGTTTGGATTGCCCTTCCGTCTCCAGCAGGCGAACAGCGAAGCCCGCACCTGCGGGGATCGGCACGGTGTCACAATCGCCTGTTGCCAGTGAATCATTCGCGGCATCAATCTTATCGAGTACGCGAGTCAACTGAACGTTGCGGCTGTCGAGATGGAAAAACCAGCCGCTGGTTCCGGTTCGTGGCGGACCGGATTCGGTCGGAATCACGGCGGGTGGTGACATCGCATTCCAGGCGGCTTCCAGCGGAAAAGCCGCATCGACCGCAATTGTAAACTTAAAGCGGCGGCGTGTTTCACCGGCGACGACAAGCAGCGAATCGACCATGTGCGGGCCCGTCTTGCGATGAAACGGAAGTCCATGTGGAACAATCGTCAGTCGCTCAGTGTCACTCGCGGATTCGATGTAGTCGGATGTTTCAAACCGCTCACTGCCAAATCCTTGAGCCGTGTGGAAAATACTCCGCGTGACGGCCGCGGTACTGTCGCTCCAGGCAAACCGCGAGGCGAAATAGTTGTTCCACGGATCACCATCCGGAACCTTCATTTCGCTCAATTCCAGTTCGATTTCCACAATCGGCCGGGCTCGCCAGACGCGGATGGTTTGACGAAACGTCGCCAGTTTTTCTCCGTTGAGTTGATCGATGATCTGACCTTGGGTTGTGACCTCACCTCGCACGGGTGTTCGGGCAGTGATCTCAAAGCCGGTACACCGCATCTCGGCGTATTGCGACTTGTAAGCGTCATCCCCCGTTCCGATCGTCCGCTCGCGAGGAAAGCGAAACGAAAGCTGCTGACTCAATCGCTTGGCTCGCTGGTCGTGCAGGCGGATGTGTCCGATCCCACCCGTTTGCTGATTAATCACGACTTCAAACCACTCCGTCCGCAATACGCCCGCTTCAACGATCGGCATGCGCGGGACTGTCGGGGCGACGGTACGGCCATCTTCGGGAATCCAGACGAAACCTGCCGCAGGAAGTTCCACGACGACAACGGAATTTTCTGGATGCGTCGTATCGACATGGGCCGCTTTGATGGGGCCAGCAACAACAGGATGCGACTTGAGCCCGGGAAGTGGGACACAGACCCGGCGCGTGAAGGAGAGCGAATTGATAACCAGAAAACCCTTTTGCTGTCCGGCACCGTGCATGACCAGTCCTGACAGTTCTCGAGGCCAGTTCTTTTCAATTTCCGCCAATGTTGTGTCAGCCTGAGTGATCAATGCAGATTCGGCATCGGGAGCCGCCGCCTCAATCGATTGTCGGACCTGCTGCGTTTCAGGGACCTCAATC
>CAIWEX010000202.1 GCA_903911795.1 uncultured Schlesneria sp. | reverse complement strand
GCCGTTCGATTTTTCGTACCTAGGTTCCGTCCTGTCGAACGCGGCTCTGCCCATTGCGTTCGTCCTTGCCTTCGCCTATCTGGTGCTGAAGCCTCGACGAAATCGCCATCCCAGGCGGTTACGAACGGCTTTGCGAGTTCTGCTGGCACCTCACGTCTGGCTGAATCCCAGTACCCTACTCGACTTTCAATATTTCATTCTCGCCTACTTCGCGTTTTCCGTCCTGTTTGGATACACGCTATTAACGGGACTGGGTGTCAGCCACGCAGCGTGTGCGGGATTGACTCAACTGCTGGGATCGAACGTCACGCCGACCGACATTCCCGTCGTCGTCAAAGGCCTGATCATTTTTGCTCTGTATATGGCATTCGAACTGGCCTACTGGCTCGATCATTTCCTGTCGCACAAGATTCCGTTTCTCTGGGAATTTCACAAAGTTCACCATTCCGCCACGGTTTTGACTCCATTCGCCAACTGGCGAGTGCACCCTGTCGATTCGATCGTCTACATGAACATCCAGGCGATCATCGTCGGCTGCACGAGTGGTCTGGTGCAATACTTCGCAGGGGAGTCGTTTTCGCTGACCAGCACGGCGATCGTGGCAGTTCTGCTGTCAATCTACATGGCCCTGTGGGGCCACGCGCAGCATTCGCAATTCTGGATTTCCTGTACAGGACTGGCTGGCCGGATCTTTCTGAGTCCTGCACATCACCAGATCCACCATTCCAACAACCCGATTCACTTCGACAAGAATTTTGGAGCCAGCCTGGCTCTGTGGGACTGGCTCTTTCGCACACTGCACGTCCCGCAGCGAGAGAACGAGCATATCCGCTTCGGTACGGATGGCGATGCCCATCTGAAACGGTTGATCCCATCCGTGGTCTATCCGTTCCTTTACGCCTGGAAACAATTCATCGCCATGTTCCGCAAGACAGATGCAATTCCAGCCGTCATTGATCCCGACGCCAGCGCGACAATTGTTCGCGAAGAGACGACGCGATCACGCGCGGAAGACACACCACGCAACCTGCCGGTTTAGCAGCCGACAACCCCATGTGTCGAAGCGACCGGCAATCGAAACGACTATTTCAGGTTTCGCAAGATTGCTTCCTGGCTGATATAGGCGTCGCAGTGGTTGCGGAATTCGTCCCGGTTCAGAAGTTGAGTGACCTCCATCTCAGCCACGACCGGCGACCACAGGGTTTTACCCGTCGATTTGAATCGGATCTCCGCGTTCCCTCGCGTGATCTGAACCTGTGGCTCGGTCGCAAATGAGCAATTGAGTCTGTCAGTATTCCAGCCAAGGAACATCCAGACGCGGATGCGACCCGTGATGTCGTCGTACGAGACGGGAACCATCATCCGCGCTTCACTGCTGACATCCGTATCATGCTCCCAATGGGCACGCCAGTCCTGAAACACGTTGTGATGTTTCACTCCCTCAGAACTGTCGTGAGTGCCACCGACGGAAAATTCTTCCGGAAGCATTCCCAGTTCCAGTTCCGCCGTGATCGCTGCGCCTAGGAACAACTCTTCGATCCGTGTCAATTCCTGGAGTAACGGCGTATCGCAGGGCTTGGTCAACGTGGCGCGAAAAGTCTGCTGGAGCGCGTCGGCACCAAATGTTGCCTCCAGATGTTCTCGTACAAAGCGATACGCGGCGGCCCGGCGACGATAGCACGTTGGCAACGGCTCCACAGAAATCAGTGGGTCAATGTCAATTGTGACGGGTGGATTGCACATGGCCCCTCCGTAACCGACCTTCAACTGTTTGACGTGCGTTTCGCGGATGAGAGCCATGGCACCTTTGAAGAGTCGCTCAAGATGCTCGTGATAGCCCCGTTCCAGAATCAACCGTTGCGATTCTGGATTCCGGTCGGGAACAATGAGCGGTTCCAACGACCAGATCTGTCGATCATACCAGCCTGATTCGGCTGTCGGCCTTAACGAGATCTCGCCCGATCGAACGGCTGCGATTAATGTGGTGAAGAGGTCGAAATCATCTCCAGTTGAGTTCGGCCGAAGCCGCTCGACCAGTTCCGCTTCGTGATTGCGTGAGGGAGGAAAAAAGGCAACGGGTGGATGGCCAGCCCAATCGAGCTGACTCAACAGATCCAGATTCCGAAGATCATTTCCTGCCAGCGGATTGGTCAAGCGAGCGATCAGATTCAGATAGGCAAGATACGTCGCATAGCACTCGGCATTCGAACGCAGGGTTTCGGCGAGTGTCATGGCCTCCGACTTCGAAGTAATCGCGGTCTGAAGCATGCGATCCTGCTCAAAGATTTGCGTCAACAGCGGAGTCCATGTGTAGAATCCCAGCGGCTTCGAGCGGAGTTCGTCATCGCGAAACTTCAGGATTGAATTGCGGACCTGCTCCGCGACGGTTGCCGGGTACTGGATGTCCGGTTGACCAATTTTTGTGGCACTGAGAATCGTCAGCGCTGCGGCATCTGTCCGATTAGCCTGAACGAGCGCCTCGGAAAGATTGGCCAGCATCTGCTGTTTGCCAGCGAAATGACCTGCACCTTGCTGAGCCAGCACTTCGATCGCTGCGTACAGTCCGTCATCGAATTGTTTGGCTTTTTGGATCAGAACTGCGGCACTGACAAAATCGTCGCCGTACGGGTCCTCACGACGCGCGAGTCGCGGCACCAGAACCGGATTGTTTTGAACGAATTTCGCGTGTTCGTATTCGATCCATCCGAACAAGGGCTTGCCCTGATGGAGAATTCCCACGCGTAACATCGCGCCGGCTGCTTCCAGTACGCCAAGTTGGCGCCCCTTGGGCAAGCCCGCCACATCCACGTCCTGGTAGTGACGGAACGGCGCGTCGTCCACGGTGATTTCGACGGTATCTCCAGGCGCAAATTCTTCGAATCGAACTTTATCCCGCTTGGGAAGGTCGAGCCGAAGTTGTTGCCCGCTGAGATCAAGTTCCAGCCGGACATCGCCCTGTTCGATGGCGCGAATCGACTTCCCCTGCGAGCCAATCTCAGGTCGTCCGATGTGCAATCCATTGCGTAGTCCCCCGCGCTGCCGCTGTAGATTCGAATCTGATTCAAACATGAGATGCACTTTCAGATGGTGGAGCGGCGTCTGCGGCGCAGGTCGGTAACAAGTTTTTGGTCGTAGTTGCGTCTGACCGCCTCGCCAGTGCACCGACCTTTACGCTTGACACTCAACACATTGTATTTGAGGTTGTAGAATGCGAAACATAGAGGCACAGAGATTCACAGAGGAAACGCCGGGCTCAAACTCTGTGTTCTCCGTGCCTCTGTGTTTCAAAGTTTTCGCCATTCAATACCCATTCACAATTCGATGCACGCCATCCACGAGCTTGACCTCGTGAAAGTTGATCAACAGCCCGAAGCGGAGATTGAGCAGCCGCAAATGCGACAACGTCTGAGCTTTGTCCACCGGATGAATATCGCTCTTGGCTTTCAACTCGACAACGACCTGGCCATTAACGAGCAAATCCGCACGGAAGCCGCATTCCAGTTTCACGTCGTCGTAGATCACCGGGACGGGTTTTTCTTCCTGCACCTGAAGGCCACGCTTCCGAAGCTCGTAGGCTAGGCATTTCCGATAGGCAGATTCCAGCAGGCCTGGCCCAAGCCGGTTGTGGACTTCGATCGCGGAACCGATGATGGCTCCTGTCAGGTCGTTTGTTTCCATCTTCTTGCCCTTTTCAGTTCGAAGTCAGGCGAAACACAGAGGCACAGAGAACACAGAGTAAATGAAATTGAGTGGACGATGCGAAGTCTGGGATGCTGAGTCAGGATATCGTTCGTTGCTTCAAACCTCTGTGATTCTCCGTGCCTCTGTGTTTTGATTGCATTCTTGTCACGTGCTTTTTCAGTTCGAAGTCAGGCGAAACCAGAGGCACAGAGAACACAGAGTAAATGAAATTGAGTGGACGATGCGAAGTCCGGGATGCTGAGTCAGGATATCGTTCGTTGCTTCAAACCTCTGTGATTCTCCGTGCCTCTGTGTTTTGATTGCATTCTTGTCACGTGCTTTTTCAGTTCGAAGTCAGGCGAAACCAGAGG
>CAIWEX010000201.1 GCA_903911795.1 uncultured Schlesneria sp. | reverse complement strand
CATTCTCATTCCGTTTTCATACTTGCCATCCTTGTTCGGCTCGTAGCACCACTGCTCCCTGGGTATTCCCTCCTGTTCATTCAACCAATTGCAGTATGCTGCCGCATCGAACCACGTCGCGTTCATTGGTATTTCGGCTGTAGAAAAATGTGCGATGATGTTGAAGTGGTCCTTTTGAAATCGGAAGAATTGCTCCACTGTCACTTCCTTGGACGCTATCGCAAAACTTTGCTCAATCCGCTCGTTGTGCTGCGACTCATCTTCCGATCTTCCAGCTTCCGCCTTCGGCGATCCCATCACAAATTCGATCGAGCCGGGCATGACCACCAGCGTCTGTCCCTGACTGTTGACATACCATTGCTGCGGCAGCCTGTCTTTAGCATGTCGTTGCTGGAAGCCTTCCAGAAGCTTCTCTCGCTTCTCTTTATCCTTCGCCCAACTTTCATTCAATTCTTTCAGCCAGTCCTCCTGTTCCCACACCCGTAAGAGCCATTCGCAAGCGGCATGGAGTCCCGGATCGGTCCCCGTCCGGTACATCTCCTGCAATTTCGGCAGCAATGCTTTGCGATTCTCTGGTGGAAGCTGTTGTTCATCAAACTCTCCAAGACTCAACACCAATGCTCGACGAATTGTGATGTCGGGCTCTTCATCAAGTCGCCTGATAATGGTCTGTGGGTTTGCCCCCAATGGACCGAGACGATGGACCAGATAACTCCGTACTCGTGGGTCGGGGCTGTGTTTGAGCAGCGGCCAGACATTCGCTGGCTCGTTCAATTTCAGCAGAGCTACGGCTGCGTTCGCTTGCCTCGTCGCCAACCTGTCTTTGGCCTCGTCGCTGGCATCCGGTGGCAGTTTTTGGGAAACCTCGCTGATGAGGAAGGAAACACATTTCTCGGAGTGTTCCTTGACCGTTGGAAAGATGACTGCGAACTGCTTTTGATCAGCATCCATGAGTTGATCAGCGAGATCATGCGGCTGACCGCCAGCCAACACTTCCCCGACCAGAACCACAGCAATCAAGATTTGGAGATTTCGTCGAATGAACCGCAAATCTATTACGGATTGAGTGAGAGGGTTATTCATTGCCTCACCTCCTGGATTCAGCATTTCTCATGATTTATAGGTGAAAACCGCAGAATCTGTTGCTAGCGCTGCACTGGCCGATGCTTCATCGGCGTTTCAAGCTGTGCCTGAAGGAACTGAGTTGACCGATCCAAATTAAAAGGGGCTGAACTCTTTGTCGTCTTCATCGATAAATTGTTGCTTGATTCCCATGCAGGGAATTCTGAACAAAAGCGATTGAAATCACAACGTCCTCTGGCTGCGTCACCCCTTGTAGCCCGAAGACGGGCCAACGCGGCCAACTTGACGGTAATGCACTCCGATTGCGGAACGTGAAATTGTGATCAGGCTGACAATGTCGAATTACCCGATTGCTATTTCGCCGGAACTGCGTACGATGGGCTTGCGGAGGAATGCACGGCAGTCGCATCCTCGTTTGATGACAACGGAAGACTAAATAAAGAGCGAACCGGATATCCGGGGGCTCGTTAAAGAGTAAGCCGACGCGGCGGACACCTTGAGGGTGATTCGCCGCGTCGGCTTTTTTTATCTCCAGATTTTGCCTGACTTCAGCGGAAGTCAGCATACTTTCCTTATTACCGAGGCCCAGATTATGGATACCGCCGCCAGAACCGTTGGCTTGTCGTCTGAAAAAACACCCTATGGCAAGGTCATTGGGGTCGTCACTGATCGTCGTGAATTTCAGGCGATTTCACTCGCATTTTCCAAGCTGGGATTGGATCAGATCGAAACCTGGGAAGGAGCCCGTGGGGTCGAAGAGATCGAAGGCTGGAAAGAAACCGTCGCACAGACATTTCTTGGTGATGTGGAGTCGGAAATCGTCACTCGCTACCTGATGGCCGTCAACCGGGGGTGGATCGTCTTCGCCGTCGTCGTGGACCCCGCACTCGCCAGACAGGTCGCCGAAGCCGCCAAAGAACAGGGCGCTTCTGAAGTTGTGGACTTCGGCACACTGGTGATCACGAACTATTGAACGACAGGGCGCGCGGGACAAACTTGAAAAGAATTGCGTTTACGAGGGCGCGTACGATGGAATCGAAACCCGGAAACGCATTAACGGGCGACTCGAAATTTACGGTTCGCGGTGCGGATGATGTCATGACCGCAGGTCCGATTTTGAATACAAATCAACGCGCACGGTGTATCCGGGCTGTCATTCACGCCGAAGAGCATCGATTGCGGGAGACCTACCCAATCCTGGGACACCAGGATCTGCTGGGGCTGGCAACATTTGTCGCGTGCCTGGTCATGATGGCAACAGTCGCCACCGCTTATTTTGCGGGATATCTGATCTGGTGGCTGGCGATTCCGTTCATGGCGTTGCCGATTTCCATCCTGCATGAACTGGAACATGATCTGATTCACGACCTGTATTTCAGAAGCCAGGCCTGGGTGCAGAATGTGATGTTGTTTGTCATCTGGTTTGCCAAATTGAGCCTGAATCCGTGGTATCGCCGCGGGATTCATCTGAAACATCATTCTGTCAGCGGTCAGGAGGCCGACATCGAAGAACGCCTGATTGGCCTTGGACTCCCGTTTGGCATTTTGCGACTGCTGGTCACAATCCATCCGATGGCCGGAATGCTGTTATTCCGCAGGGTCAAACGCGACGTTCCTGAATTTCAACCCTGGTTGCTAGTTCTACTGTCGGTCCCGACCTACACGGTCTTCAACATCATCTGGGAAAGCTACTTTGGCTATCTCCGCGTCCAATCGGGCTGGACGTTTCCCTATGACCCTGCGCTGCTGCTTCCAGCCGCGGGATGGCCGTGGGCGCGCGACCTGACGGTGCTGCTGATCCTTCCCAACGTGCTGCGACAAAGCTGCCTGGTATTCATGTCGTCCTGCAGTCACTACTACGGTGACATTCCCGAACGAGATGTCTTTTTTCAGAATCAGATTCTGAACCATTGGGCTTTCCTGCCGTTTCAACTCTTTTGTTTCAATTTTGGCACGACACACGTCATTCATCACTATGTCATCAATCAGCCCTTCTACCTGAGGCAGATGGTTGCCAAGGCAACGCTGGCCGAAATGCGTCAGCAGGGAACTCGCAACAATGACCTGGGGACAATCGCTCGTGCCAATCGGTGGAGTTTGATCGCAGGCACCATCGTGTCACCGTTTCGTGCACGAACTCACAAACGACAACTTACGAACGGCGTTCCCGTCTTCTCTTCCCATGTCGGAACGAGAGACTTCAGTACTCATACTCCTCTGGAAATGTGAACAGGATTCAAAATGACAGGCAATGAAACGGCGATTCGTGAAGCTGCGTATTTCAAATGGCTGGAAGCGGGAGAACCCTGCTGTGATGGACTGCAATTCTGGCTGGAAGCTCAAAAGGCGCATCCAGTCGCTAATCCGCAGGCCGTAATGGACGCCTCCATCGATGAAGCATCGAGGGAATCGTTTCCCGCGAGCGATCCGCCAGCGATCAAGGCAAAGCAACCGATTCCGTTTCAACAGAAGCGGCGAGTCTGACACGCTTCCATGATGGGGCCGGAAATCCTCATCCCGATGACCGCCCATGAAAGAGTCTGCAATCACATGGCCAGAACTCGCCGGATTCCGATGTGGCAGCAAGCCATCGTCGTTCTTTCAGGAACGGTGATGGGAATGGTCATCATCGTCGCATTGCAATGGGGACGCCCGATCCTGATCCCCATTGCACTTGCCGTTCTATTGACGTTTCTCTTGAATCCGATTGTTAAGGTCCTGCAGCGGCGCGGCCTCAGTCGAGTTCTGTCCGTCATGATGGCCGTTTCAGCGGCGGGAATCATCCTGGTATGCCTCGGGTGGATGCTGACCCGACAAGTGACAGGCATGCTGGCAGAACTTCCGCAGAACACGGCCAATATTCGGGCCAAGGTCAAGTCACTGCGGCAACTGGGCTCAGGGCCGCTGATAATCCAGTTCGAGCAGATGTTTGAAGAAATCAGCCAGGAAATTCAGGCGATCCCCAAATCATCGAAGTTGAAAGTCAGCGACGATCCAACGGAGGACGGCCGCCTCGTGACCGCCGTCGATCCCGTCGCCCTCCCGGCGATTTTGACGCCCTGGTCGAACGTCACGGGTTACCTCAGTTCGGCTCTGGAAGTTCTCACCACGTTACCGTTTGCCTTGGTACTGCTGGTGTTCTTTCTTTTGGGACGCGAGGATTTGCGAGATCGAATTGTCCTGTTGGCGGGCAAGGCACGCCTGGCCTTGACCAGTAAAGCCCTGGAAGACATCGCCAATCGCATCAGTCACTACATCGTGATGGTGGCGTTGCTCAATGGTGGATTCGGGCTTGTCTTGACGTTAGGTTTGCTCATGATGCAAGTTCCCTACGCTCTATTGTGGGGATTTATGGCGGCGGGGTTGCGGTTCATCCCGTACCTTGGGCCGTGGATTGGCGCCCTGTTCCCAATCATTATGAGCCTGGCAACGTTTGAGGGATGGTGGCAGCCACTTGCTGTGCTCTCGTTTGTGATAATTCTGGAATTGACCTCCAACAACATCGTCGAGCCAATGGTGTTCAGTCACAGCACAGGCGTTTCACCGACCGCTCTGCTGATCTCGGCGGCATTCTGGCTGTATCTGTGGGGGCCGATCGGACTGGTTATGTCAGCACCATTTGCTGTCTGCCTGGTGGTGCTTGGCAAGAATATCCCTCAAATCGGCTTTTTGAATCTGCTGCTGGGAGACATCCCTGCCCTGCGAGCTCATGTCGGACTCTATCAGCGACTGATGCTGGGCGATCAGCAGGAGGCCGTCTCGCTGGTACTGAATCGTATGAACAAGGAAACCGGCGTACGCGTTTATGACGAAATGCTGATTCCGGCCATCTACTTTGCCAAACGCGATGCTCAGCGAGATTACTTGAACGACGACGATTTGAGTGTTGTTTCGACGGGGATCGCGACCGTACTCGCACAAACCGCAATGCACAGTCATGCCGCGCTGAATGCACATGTTCCGCCGGGCGACCAGGGCGCGGAAGTGGACTTCCATTCCGTTGACGAAATTCGTCCCGTGATTCTTGGTTGCCCTGCCGTTGATGCGATGGATGAAATGGGCCTGGAAATGCTGCGTCAACTTCTCAATCCGCTGGTATGGAATTTCGAGGCTGCTGCAGCGGGAACTTTGACGTCGGAATTGATGGATCGCATCATCGCAGATCCCCCTGCCATCGTCTGCATTGCATCGGTCCCGCCCGGTGGAATGGCACATGCTCGCTACATCTGCAAACGCCTTCGAGACGCATCACCCGAAATACTCATCATTGTCGGTCGGTGGGGGGCGCACCGAAACGCCAAGGTCGAGCGCGAGCGACTGACGTTGGCCGGCGCGAACTTTGTCACAACAACCCTGCTGGAGACAAGGCAACTGCTGCAGTCTCGATTGCCATTGATGCGAACGCCGACCCGGCGCGTTCAGGAGACAGTCTCGTGCGAAACATGATCATCCTTTCCGTAGTCATAATCATCAGTGGAACAGCCGTTGGCCTCAACCTGCGGTCGGATCGGGGGCGTGCCGTTACGGCGACTGCGAATCCGGTGGGAATTGGTGCCGAGCCACAGGTTGTACGGAGGGTTGATACCAATGACGCAACTGACAGTGGTTCGCCGCCAAAGCGAAGTAGTGGTGATGGCACTACAGACGGCGCGACATCGACGGTGACATCGACAGTCGATTCGAATCTGCGCGACAAAGTCACTCGGCTGGAGCGAGGGATGCGGTTTTTGCACGGAGTCACAGATTACACCGCACAATTGCAGAAGCAGGAAATGATCGGCAGCGAGTTACTGGATGAACAGATTCTGTCAATCAAGTGCCGTCACAATCCGTTCAGTGTCTATCTCCATTGGGACTCGGATGACGTGGGGCGCGAAGTGATTTACGTGGATGGAAAAAACAATGGAAACCTGATTGCACACGACGGCGGTTGGAAATCTCGCATTCCCGCGTTTTCATTGTCCCCTGTCGGGTCAATGGCAATGCAGGATACGCGCTATCCAGTCACCGAAGCTGGAATCCTGGGTTTGATTGAAGTCATGCTGGGTATTCACAGGCAGGATTTGAAACTGGCCAACGTCGACTCCTGCAAAATTGACGAGCTTCAGCAGTTTGACGGGCGTCCGTGCGATCAATTCACAACGATTTACAAGTCGTTCGATACTTCGCCAATCTATCGCAAATCGATCACCTGGATCGATCGCGAATGGAGTGTGCCCGTTCGTTCCCGGCATTTCAAATGGCCGCGAGCCGGAACCGTGCTGGCCGAAAATGAACTTGACGACGCCACTCTGCTTGAGTCGTATTCGTTTTCCAAGGTCAAGATGAAGTGCAACCTGACGGACTACGATTTTGACTGGACCAACAAAGACTATCACTTCCATTGATGATCAATGTCGAGTTGCGTTTTGAGTCTTAGAGACCGGTGCTGTCGAGAATCATCGGACCGTTGGCGAGTGAATCGTGGGTCAAGCTTGCTGGCAAGATCATGAAAGAAGGCCTCAATCGCATCGCCAAGTTTTGGGATGATAATTCAGCATGCTCACACCCGCTTCGCTCAAGACGCCAAGACGCAAAGAATTCAAGAGTGGCATGAAATCCATTCCTTCTTTGCGTCTTCGCGTCTTTGCGTGAGACCTCCTTCAAAGTAGCCAGACGTCGGTCGAACTTGCTGGCGAGATCATGAATGAGGGCATCAATCGCATCGCCAAGTTTTGGGATGATAATTCAGGATGCTCACGCCCGCTTCGCTCAAGACGCCAAGACGCAAAGAATTCAAGAGCGGCATGAAATCACTCTCCTCCGTTGCGTCTTCGCGTCTTTGCGTGAGACCTCCTTCAACGAAGCCAGACGTTGGTCAAACTTACTGGCAAGACCATAAATGAAGGCCTCGAGCACATCGTTAACTTTTTGCATCGCCAACATTTCCAGCCCTTGATTCCCGATGGCCCTCGGTTTTGTATGTCAATTTGGTTGCGTAATCGCAAGGAATGCCGCCTTCTTTCGAGTTGTAAATTTCATTACGATGGCCGTTTTCAGGTCATGTCCCGTTGACCTGTGAGTGAATGGACATGCCATTCGGAAAGTCTTGATGGCCACATCTCAGCCAGAAGCTGCAAACATCGAAATCTCACGCATCGCGAAGGTGTGGCGTGCTGCCTGGATGACCATTGCCGTCATTGGTACGACGGCTATTGTCGTGGGGCTGTTACGCCCACATCAGCCACCAGAGCGAGATCAAAGCGATCGAGCGGGCGCTGTTTCGAAATCGACTGAGCCAATTGCGGCGGTTTCGAATGGGTTGATCTCCATTTCGCAGGAGACTCCACTTCAGGAAGAACTCAGTACCGTTGTTGTGAAGTCTGAGCAGACGAAACTGCCCCTCGTTTCGGTCAGTGGAACGATTCTGGCGCAAGTGCGCCAGGGTTCAGGGAGCTTTGAGGAACGCTGGCAATTCAGCACATCGGAACTGTCGACGCTGTATGCCGACTGGTTGCGAGCGCTAACGGACATCGAATTTGCGCAGAATCAGCTCGTCAAAACAAAAGAGCTGGCGGTCGCAGAAACGGAATTTCTGGAAGCCAACGTAAAACGATTGACTTCAGTGCCAGCGGGGACGGTTCCCGAGAAAGAAATCCTTCAAGCAAGATCGTCGTTGCTGCAAGCTCAATTGTTGCGAGGCAAGGAGATCTTCACCGCCGAATCGACATTGCGGACATCGCTCAAGCAGCGATCTGCCATCGAACGCAACCTCTCACGGGCCGGGATCGAACCGGAAGTGTTTGCAAGGGCGGCCGACCATATGGTCCTGGTCGCCGCCAACGTCCCCGAAAATGAAGTTTCGCAGATCCATATTGGACAATCGTGTGAAGTCCGGTTCTATGGATATCCAGAAATCGTGTTCCCTGCACACGTCGAAGCAGTCGGTTCAACACTGACGCCTGAACGCCGAACTCTGCGTGTCTTGTTCGATGTCACAGACGAAAAGAATCTGCTCAAGCCAGGAATGTTTGCAGAAGTGGGGCTCGGGACAGATGAGCGGCCGTCGTTTCAGATCCCCTCCACTTCCCTGCTGCATATTGGTCGAAAAGACTATGTCCTGGTTGATGCAGGATCGGGGCAATGGCGGGTGACAGATGTGCAACTCGGTGAAGTTCATGGCGAACGGTGTGAGGTCTTGAAGGGGCTGAAGGTTGGTGACCGGTTGATCTCCCGCGGCGCGATTCTTTTAAAAACTGTCGCCGCACAATCGTTGATGCTTCCTTTGGAATCATCGGTGAAGCCATGATTGCGCGACTGATTCGGCTCGCCATGGAGCAGCGGTTGCTGATCGCGGTCATCACGTTGATGATCTGTGTGGGAGGTGTCTGGTCATTCCAGCAGCAGCCGATTGACGCGTATCCTGATATCTCGGCCCAGCAGGTCCTGATCATCGCCCCCTACCCCGGGCGGGCTCCGGAAGAGATTGAGCGTCAGGTGACGATCCCGATCGAGCTTGGAATGGGAAGTGTTCCCAACGTCCAGGTCATTCGATCGCGGACAATCTTTGGATTGTCAGTTGTTTCGCTCGTTTTCGATGAAGGTGTTGATAAGTATTTCGCCCGTCAGCGAGTCCAGGAAAAACTATCGGCAGTGACCCTGCCCAATGGAGTTTCACCCGAACTCGGACCGCTCGCGACCGCGTATGGTGAAATCTATCGATATGAGCTTCAAAGCGACCATGGCCACAGCCTCATGGATCTGCGGACGCTGAATGACTGGGTTGTCACACCACGGTTACAGCGAGTTCCCGGCGTCGCAGAAGTTGCGAACTTTGGGGGCCTGGAAAAGCAGTACACGCTACGAATCGATCCACATCAACTCGAACGTTACGGCATGTCACTCAGTGACATTGTTGATTCTGTCAAAGCGAACAATGCGAATGCCGGCGGCAGTGTCCTCAAGCGAGGCGACATGTCATTCGTGATTCGTGGCCGCGGTTCGCTGCAGGATGAGCACGATCTTGAAAAGACGGTTGTGAATACGATCGACGGAACCCCGGTGTATCTTCGCGATGTCGCCACGGTTGAATTCGATTCGCGGATGCCTGCCGGTATCTTCGGGCGCGATGATCGCGCTCAGTCTGTGCAGGGAATCGTTCTGATGCGACGCGGCGAAAATCCGTCTCGCACACTCGACCTGGTGAAACGTGAAGTCGACGTGCTGAATAATACCGTCCTGCCCGCGGGGGTGAAGATCAAGCCTTTCTATGATCGCCAATACCTGGTTGACAGTACGCTGCACACTGTCGGACACAGTGTGGTCACTGGCATCAGCCTCGTTATGCTGGTTCTGCTGGCATTTCTGGGAAGCCCACGACTTGCTCTGCTGGTCGTTTTGACGGTCCCGTTTTCGTTGCTGTTCGCTCTGGTGTTGATGTACCTGACAAATATCCCGATCGGTTTGCTTTCGATCGGTGCCATTGACTTCGGCATTCTTGTCGACGGTGCCGTCATCATGGTGGACAACCTTGCCCATCATTTGACCGAACGTCGTCGCAGGTCTCCCACAGAGACGGTTCATGCCGCGATCCTCAAGTCGGCTTACGAAGTTGAACGTCCGATTTTCTTTTCGACGTTAATGATCATTTGTGCATACCTCCCACTGCTTTCATTGACCAGTATTGAAGGCTTGCTGTTTCGGCCGATGGCTTTGACTGTGGTCTATGCGCTGCTTGGCGCCGTCCTGTTTTCGCTGTTCGTCATTCCGAGCCTGGCGACACTGCTGCTGTATAACGGCTATGCCGATTGGGAAAATCCGCTGCTGAACTGGTCTCGACCGCTGTATGCCGGTCTGCTGCGGTGGCTGATTCGTTTGCGATGGCTGGTGGCGATCGGAGTGGTCGGTGCGCTGATCTGGGTCTGCGTGCAGATCGTGCCTCGGTTGGGATTTGACTTTCTGCCCTATCTTGACGAAGGAGTCATCTGGGTCCGTGCGAATTTCCCCGAAGGGACATCGCTGGATCAGACCGCGACTTATGCCAACCGGATGCGACGGCTGTTGCGCGATTTTCCAGATGTCACATTTGTGACATCTCAGGCAGGACGGAACGACAGCGGAACCGATCCCTTCGTG
>CAIWEX010000200.1 GCA_903911795.1 uncultured Schlesneria sp. | reverse complement strand
GTCTACGCTTCTGGCAACACACACGAAGCATGTCTCCAGTAACAGTATTCCAGTCAAATACTTGTCCGTCGCCAAGAACGGTCTGGTGTGCAATCCCTTGAACAATATGTTCACATGGGACTTCAATCCCCTGCGACATGAAGTACATCACTTCCGAAAATGATCGCCTGCTGAGGACCACCTCTTCGTAGGGAGGCTGTTCCTTCAGGATTCCTTCAGCGGCAGCATTGACCTTGTAATAGTTCTCGGCCTTACCCAGCTTCAAGAGTTGCATCAGTGCGTTGTGTTCGGGGGTGCCAACGATCTCAGGCGAAAACCTCAACACATGCAGTTGATCTTCAAGTCGCTTGTCCTTCGTGGACTCAGGTTTGCTGGCGTCACCCTCTGGGAATTGAGCGACCAGTTCCACCTTACCTCGTAGCTGAAGCTGTTTCAGCAGGTGAGTGACCTGCTTAAACTCGTCAACATTGGCAGGCCACTCCGGATGTGCTCGCCCCGCCATGAGGGCGTTGTCGAGTCCGTTGATGTTGTTACTGGTCACCCGCAGAACGGTATCAATATTCCAGCCACACCACACGAGGATCGACATGGAATCGATGGAAATCGGTGATCTCAGCCGCTGATTAAACGTGTCGTCGAATTTTGGCGCCAGAGCAATTGTTGGGGTCTCAGAGACTGTCCCGTTCCAGACCCAGTGAGGGAAGAATGAACCAACAGGTGGAAAGACCGCCCCCGTAAAATCCCCCTGCATGGTGGTCTGGCTTGTGAAGGCATATTGTTGAGTGACGCTGGCGACTTCGACGAAGTTGGGCTGCTCGCCATATCGAGCGCGAACCAGATTCAGCAGCAATTCTGCTTCGGCAGTGTCATGCAATACTTCGTTGTAACCAAGCGTGGCGCCACGAATTGTGCGCGGACCAATGGCACAACCGCACAACGCGCAGCTCAGGATCATTGCCAGCGCAATCAGGCGTTGCAGTACCATTGACACTTCCACTCCGCGAAAGACTCGTTTGTGCGTGGCAGCCTTGAAGGGGCACTCCTGTTTCGTGCATGCCCTGCTTGGCGCCAGGTATTGGCGATTTTTCATCCATTATCGACTGTTGCAACCGTCACATTCAGAGTTTCTGGCAAATCCGTTACGATCGCGCAACCCTCCTCAGATCACCTCCTTTACCACAACTGCAAGTGCTTACGGCACAATGGCAATCTTCACGGAATCAACGGCTGACGGGATGCTTTGAATGAAACCTACAACTCTCGCTCTGCGAATCCAAAGCCTCGGGAATCACTTTGTAAACTTTCAATGTCGGATTCTTTCGTGTGAAGGCAATATTGAGTTCAGGCGGCTCGTTTCGCTCCAAGTTCACCGTCGCGACATCAGTCACAAGGGTTAGGAGGCATCGAGGTTGTAGGGCGGGTCGAATGCAATGACTCTGACTACGCTTTACGCGGCGAATTCTTGTTTAACCACCGATTGAAAGCTAAGCTTTCGATGACCAGTTCTTTTCACTCCCAACCCAGTAACAACTGCTGCCAGGCACCGCCGCGAGGGACATCTTGGAAATCACCGTACTGTCGTCGTCGGTCGAAGGTGCAGCACACCAGTTCGCTGCCTCGTATGTCGTCAATGGAACGCTCGTCATCGATGCCGGGAGCATTGGGTTTTCCGAACTCGATCGACAAAAAGGGGTTCGGTCGGTTCTGATTTCGCATGTGCACCTGGATCATGTGGCATCGCTGCCGATTTTTATCGACAATGTCTACCAGCCCGGGCCTCAGTGTCCGATCGTGTACGCTTCAGAACACGTTATCGAGAACCTCAAGTTGCACTTTTTCAATGAGGTGATCTGGCCGGACGTGATCCGGCTTTCTCGCGAGGAATCCCCGTTTATTCGATTTGTGACCCTCACCGATGGTCAGTCCGTTCAGGTCGATGGAATGACGGTGACGCCCGTTGCCCTCAATCACATCGTCCCGGCGTTCGGGTTTATTGTGGATGATGGCACCTCCGCTGTTGCCTTCATCAGTGACACGGCACCGACTGATGCCATCTGGGAGAAAGTTCGAGATAACCCACGCGTCAAGGCGGTCTTCCTGGAAGCAGCGTTTCCGAATTCGATGGGCTGGCTGGCCGAAAAGGCCACACACCTGACTCCATCACTGTTTCGCGAAGAATATGCCAAGGCGGGACGACCTCTGCCCGTCGTGGCAGTGCATATCAAGCCTGCATTCTACAACGCCGTCATCAGTGAGTTGCAGCGGTTGAATCTGGAGCACCTCACGATCAGCAAGCCCAATCAAACGTATTCGTTCTAAAGGATTACGCCAGTATGGCCTCCGTTCTCAATATCAGCATTTCCGGCAAGGATGCCTCGCAGAGGCTGTTAAAGGTTCTGGAGGAAGGGCAGGTCGTCCGGGTCGGACGAACGGCCAAGCAGGGCTGGGAAATCCCCTGGGACAAAATGATCTCGCGCGACCATGCGGACGTCAGCTTGGTGAACGGGGGATTGAAAGTACAATGCCTGCCACAGGCTCAGAATCCGGTCATTTATTGTGGGAAACCTGTCCGCGAAGCGACGGTCACCATCAACGAATGGTTTCAGATCGGCGGCACGACCTTCCACATCAGTTCTCGCGCCGAACGCAGTGAAAAGAAGCCCGTCGAAAGTGCTCCACAACAGGTTGAGTTCTGTCCTGAAGAGAACACCGAAGGGACAGAGCGGGCCTACTCAGCGGCGGATCTGCGTAAAGTCTCGTTTGGAAACAGCGATCGACAGATGGAACTGCTGGAGCAGTTGCCGGAAAAGATTTCTGGATCGCACTCCGATGATGACCTTGGTGCGATGTTGTCCCAGTTGCTGCTGGAAGCGATCCCCAACGCACTGGCCGTTGCTGTGGCTCACTTCGACGAAACGGAACTTCCGGCCGATGTCTCTCAGATCGATCAGTTCCCCAAGCCATTGTCGATGCGCGTGCAGACTCGCGAAAACTTTGAGGGTCGGTTTGTCCCCAGCCGCCGCATGATCCTGAAGTGCCTGAAGACTCAATCCAGCGTCGTACATGTCTTTGAAAGCGCTGGAGGTGAATCGCAATTCACAATGAACGAAGGTTTGGGTTGGGCTTTCTGTTCACCCATCAAGGCCGAATCGGGCAAAGGCTGGTGTCTGTATGTCTCTGGACAAGGGACGCCCAGCGGAGCTCTCATCATTACCGAAGAGGACTTGCTGGGAGACTTGCGGTTTACTCAGCTTGTCGCCCAGTTCATCGGTTCGATCCGCCAGGTCCGAATGCTGCAGGAACAGAAGACGCAGTTGAGCAGCTTCTTCTCTCCGAAAGTGATCGAAGGATTGACCTCTGGAAAGTCCAAGGAAAGCCTCAGTCCCAGCGAACGAGAAATCTCAGTCCTGTTCTGCGACGTCCGCGGGTTTTCCAAGAAAGCAGAATCACTTCAGGGTGACCTGCTGACTTTGCTTCGAAGCGTCAGTGCCGCTTTGGGGGTGATGGCAGGCGGTATCGTCGAGCGTGATGGGGCGATCGCAGACTTCCAGGGAGACGCGGCTCTCGGCTTCTGGGGATGGCCGGTCGAATTGGAAGAAGGAGCCGTCCCTGCGTGCCGTTCCGCATTGGCGATCTTCCGCGCGTTTCGACAAGGTGTCCTTCAAAACGACAGTCTGTTGTATGGTTTCTCGATTGGAATGGGGATCGCCCACGGTCGGGCACTGGCAGGCCAGATCGGGACGAATCAGCAGTCAAAAGTTGGTGTATTCGGCCCCGTTGTCAATCAGGGGTCCCGACTCGAGGGTTTGACCAAGCAGTTTGGCGTACCGATTTGTGTGGACGAAGCGACTGCTGATTTTGCCAAGCGGTTCCTCCCTCCCACGGAAGGAAGACTGCGTCGCCTGGCCCGCGTGCGGCCAAAAGGGATGGATACTGCCATTACCGTTTTTGCACTGTTACCGCCGCTGGAAGAGATGCCGGAAATTACACCTGAAATCATTTCCAGTCACGATTCCGCCGTCGACGCCGTCATCAGTGGAAACTGGCCTGCCGCAATGGAACTGCTGCAGCAAATCCCTGATGACGACGGGCCGAAGAAATTCCTTCTGGATCACATGAGTGAGTTTGACAACGCGCCACCCGCAGGCTGGGACGGAGCATTCTCGCTGGCCAGCAAGTAGGCTTTAGGAGATCTCGCGGAATCAGATGCGGAACTCCGGCCAATGTCGCCTGGATCGTTCCGCATGAAGATGGCCGCGCGCGGAGTCGACGCGGATCATTCAATCTGGGTCAAGGCACATTCGGCTATCTTCACTTGGAGCGATGAAGGCCGACTTTGTCACGTACCATCTCCGTTGGACAAGCGGATCGGCTGGATCGGAATCTCAAATAGCATCGGCGACTCAATTTGACGGTGATTTGAGGTGATTTGAAAAACGAGCACAGTTCGTGTATCTCTTTTTTCAACCGGAACTTGTGGCTGAATCAGGGCGATGCACTGGCCATTCCGACGGCCAGATTCCATGATCACTTAAACCAGACAATTCGATATCGAGACCATGAACAACAGCCCGGAAAACAGCCTCTCTGACGGTTCCCCGACTCGCGCAGATAACCAACCGAAAGTAATGAGCGTCTCGCAGCTCTTGAAGCGGCTGTTTCCGTATTTGACTCGGTACAGGTTGGACCTGGTGACATTGATCATCACATTGGTGGTGGATCAGTTATACGGTGTCGCATTCCCTTTGAGCCTGAAATTTCTGATTGACCGAGCGATCACGCCGCATGATCAGCGGGCTTTTCTGATCATCATGGGAATCTTGTTTGTCGGAGTGGTCCTCGCGTCGATCGCCAAAGTGGTCCGCGACGGCGTCTATGCTCGACTTGGAGCATTCGTCGTTAATGACATTCGCGTCGATATGTTTGGACACTTGCAGCGTCTGCCGATGAGCTTTCACGCTCGCTCGCAGGTCGGCGATCTGATGACTCGTTTCTCTGCGGACCTGACGATCGTGGAGACGGTCGTGACAAACACATTGGCGATCCTGGCCCGTAACATGCTGGCATTGGTGCTGAGCGTCATTGCGTTAGCATTTTTCGATTGGAAATTGACGCTGCTGTCGCTCTTGATCCTGCCGCTCAGTTTTGTCGGGACACTGCTTCTTAAAAATCGCGCAGCCGATGCCGGTTCCCAGATGAACGACGAGGTGGCACAAGTTGCTTCCGTTGTGCAAGAGAACCTCGGGACACAGCCCGTCATCAAAGCGTTCGGACTGCAGGAGCAGGTGTCGACTGATTTTCGGCGACGCGCGAGATCTTTGTCGGGAATCAGTTCAAAAGCCAACTTCCTGGCCAACACGATGCAACGGTGTCCGGAATTGGGAACGCAATTCTTCCTGTTTCTCGTGATTGGCGTTGGTGCCTGGCTGGCATTGTCGGGAAAGCTCTCTGTCGGTGATCTGATTGCCTGCCAGGCGCTGCTGCTCAATCTTTCCGAAGCGTTGTATGGAGTCGCATCGACGATCCCTGAATTTATGAGGGCCACGGTTGGAATGCAGCGGATCTATGACGTGCTGGATGAAATTCCGCACGTCAATGACGCCCCCGAGGCCACGCAGATGGCTCTGCCCACTAAGAACATTGAGTTCAATCATGTGACTTTTGGTTATACGCCAGAACAGCTTAATCTCAATGACGTTTCGATCCGCATTCCAATTGGCAGCATGACGGCGTTCGTCGGATCGAGTGGTTCCGGCAAAAGCACGATCCTGAATCTTGTGTTACGTTTTTATGATGCAAATTCCGGCTCGGTGACGTTCGATGGCGTCGATGTTCGATCGGTGACACAGAACTCGTTGCGTTCGCACATGGCGGTCGTGTTTCAAGAAGCGTTTCTGTTCAATATGACGATTCGCGAAAACATCCGCATCAGTCGTTCCAACGCAACCGATGCTGAGGTCGAAGCTGCGGCGCGCGCGGCAGAGATTCATGACATCATCATGGCGATGCCACAAGGCTATGACACGCTGGCAGGCGAACGAGGAAATCGTTTTTCTGGCGGTCAGCGGCAACGCATCTCAATCGCTCGTGCGTTACTGCGTGATCCCGCGATATTAATCCTTGATGAAGCCACATCCGCACTCGACCCTGCAACCGAAGAAGCCATCAACGAAACGCTTTTGCGAATCGCAAAAGGCCGCACAGTGCTCTCGGTCACGCACCGATTGAGATCGGTTGCCGACTACGATCTGATCGTCGTCATGCACCAGGGACGCGTGGTTGAGCAAGGACACCACAATGACTTGCTGGCTCAAAACGGTATGTATGCCGGCCTGTGGAGCAAACAGAATGGATTTTCCATCAGTCAGGACGGCACTGAAGCGACGGTCACTCCTGAGCGGTTGGGTGCGATCCCGATCCTTTCCAAATTGGAGAAGTCGCTGCTGGCTGACTTGGCCAACGATTTCAACTCGGAACGATTCCCTGCCGATCGCGAGGTCATTGTCGAAGGAGATCCGGCCGACAAGTTCTACATCATCGTTCGCGGCCGGGTCGTCGTCACCCGTCGCAACGCTGACGGGACAGAACAAAAACTGACGACTCTTCAGGACGGCGACTTTTTTGGTGAAATCGCCTTGCTCAAAGATGTTCAGCGTACTGCAACCGCTCGAACGACCACCAATGCCATCTTCCTCACACTGACGCGAGAGAAGTTCAATCGTCTGCTCAGCCATGCTCCCCACTTGCGGCAGGAACTGGAGAAGGACTATCCGAAATAGGCTGCAGTGAGACAAAACGTTGTCTCTGTAAGACTGGACCGATCGTCACGGACTAACTAATCGGCCTGTAGAAGGTTCTTCAATCGTTCGGCGAGCACGGCCGCCCGATCAGGATTCTGACGAAACAGTTTTTTCAATCCCTGTTCAGCCGCCATCACAGCATCCTGTGCCGAACGACCTCGATATGCGACGTTTGCAATCGGCTCTGGATAATACGGATCAAAAGCATGGTCACCAAACTTCGTGACCATCGCATCGGCTTGTTCGATGTCCGCCGATTGATCTGCAAAAACTTGCACGCCAGCCAGCCACGTGCGCGGCGTTCTACGCACTCGCCCGACGGGGCGGATTCCACAGGCGATCATCATTGCCTGGTCTGGTAATTCCAGGTCCCAGACTTCGCGGGCCCAATCGGAAATATAGAAGCCACCCATGCGACCGTTGACCTCAATAATCTTTGGGCCGAATCGCGAAAACTTCAGTTCGACGTTGACAACGCCGCTTTGCAATCCGAGTCGCTGACACGTCAACCAGGCGGCTGAAATCAATTGCTGCTGAAGGTCGTCATCCAATGCACTCGGAAAGACTTCACAAACTTCTGCACAACATGGCAGATCCGTGACGCCGTTGTCAGTAACCCATGCAT
>CAIWEX010000199.1 GCA_903911795.1 uncultured Schlesneria sp. | reverse complement strand
CGACTCCCTGAGAATTAGGTGTCTTCGACATCGTGAGAAGACGGTGTATGCGGCCACCTAAACCTTAGATCGCATGACACTTAAGTGTAGCGGTATCAAAAACGGCATCGCCCAATGCATCGAGCCGCGACCGTGAGGGAGCGGTTGGGTTGGCTAGTGCGATGGAAGAGGAAGACCGCTCCCTGACGGTCGCGGCTCCGGGATCTAAATTGGTTTCGGCATACCGTTTCTTGGTCAGCTCTGAATTCGGGCTGCTGTCAGCGTGTTCTTGAGCAGCATCGCAATCGTCATCGGCCCGACACCGCCTGGTACGGGGGTGATGGCAGCGGCGACCTGTGAGACAGGTTCGAACGCAACGTCACCCACCAGTCGGTCGCCAACGCGGTTGATACCGACATCAATGACGACCGCTCCCGGCTTGACCATTTCGGCCGTGACAAATTCGGGTTTTCCAATCGCCGCGATCAAGATGTCTGCTGATCGAATGATCTCGACCAGATTGCGAGTCCGGCTATGACAAATGGTGACCGTGGCATTGGCTGTTTCGCCCTTTTGAACGAGCATCATGGCCACCGGCTTCCCCACGATTTCACTTCGGCCGAGTACCACGACATGGGCGCCATCGACAACCGTCCCTGATTCTTGCAGCAGAACCTGCACACCATGGGGAGTGCAAGGCTTGAAGCGAGGGCGGCCCTGGACCATCAACCCGACGTTTTCGGGGTGGAAGCAATCAACATCCTTCAAGGGGGTCACGGCATCCAGGACCGTCGTTTCGTTGATATGACGAGGCAACGGTAATTGCACCAGAATGCCATGGACGGAGCGATCCGAATTCAGCGTCGCCACCAGTTCCAAAAGTTCCGCTTGAGACGTCGTGGCGGGCAAACGAAAGAGCTCACTCGCCATCCCGATTTTCGCGCACGCCTGTTCCTTGTTGCGAACGTAGACCTGGCTGGCGGGATCATCGCCGACAAGGACTGCCGCCAGCTTGGGGACAATATTCGTCGATTCGCGAAAAGCAGCGACTTCAGCCACCAATTGATTACGTATCGAGGCTGCGATGGCTTTTCCATCAATCAACTTGGCTGTCATCGGCGTCGTTTTCCTTGTTACTCATCAAACGGGCGATTTTCACCGCAATACTGCGGGCGTTCAATCGTTTGAATCAGGGGGCTGGCCACCACGCGTCGATTTGCGTCTGAAGTCGCTTGACCAGATCGGGTTGAGCGGCAGCCAGATTCGACTCTTCGCGCGGGTCCTTCGACAGATCGTACAGTTCTGGAGGCAGAGTTGCATCGCGAGGCTGAATCAGTTTCCACTGATCTTGTCGACACCAGCGAAACTGCAGGCTCGCTTCCGGTCGCTCAATGTCAACGACATCGTGTCCAAAGATCGCTCCATACAGAGCGGTTCGATCCGACTTGCCGCCGGCGGCAGCAATTCTGGCGAGATCCAGGCCTGGCAGCGGTTCTTTGGGGGTGATTCCGACGGCGGTCAATAAGGTCGGCACAATGTCGATCGAACTGACAGGGGTCTGGATCCGCTGCGGAGCGATCTTTCCGGGCCAGCGGACGAGGATTGGAGTTCGCAGACCACCATCGTAAGGGGATCGCTTGCTCTTGGGAGCAAACTGCGGCGAATCGGGGAGTTGAATCCAGCCGTTATCCGTCACAAAAACCACGATTGTATTTTGAGCAAGCTTCTTCTGGTCCAGGTAACCCAGAAGTTCCCCGCAGGTTTCGTCGAACCATTCGCACATCGCATGATATTTGGCGATCGGCAACGGCTT
>CAIWEX010000198.1 GCA_903911795.1 uncultured Schlesneria sp. | reverse complement strand
CCGATCTGCTTCACGTTGCGATACCAAACGGGATCACCATGATCCTGCAGATGCAATTGAGCCCCTCGCTTGGCCAGGTCGGCACCACGAATATCCAGAAGCTCCACTTCGAATTTGTATTTCGGATCGGTGTAATCGAAGTCGACCACTTTCACACCGTTCAGCCAATGCTGAATGACTGATCCCTGGCAGACGATGCGACCAGAATTCCATTCCCCGACAGGCTTGGTGACATCCTTCGATGGAGGCATGCAGAAATACAATGAAGCCGCACTGGTACGAGGGTTCTTCCCGTCACCGTGCTTGGAATTATCGAGAACCTGATATTCGTACTGGCCCGGGCGATAGTAAACCCCGCTGTTACTTCCAGGGCCAACTTTCCAGTCGAACCGTAATTCGAAATTGTCGGGGATCAGCTTCACTTTGTAGGTGATACCGCCACCTTTGTCGGCTCGGCCAAATACCCCGTCTTCAACTTTCCAGTTGCCGGCCTGGTTCCACCCTTCCAGATCGCGACCGTTGAACAACAGTTCAAAGCCGTCCTTCTTTTCTTCATCGGAAAGTACGTTTAACGATTCAGCACGGGCGATCGTCGAACAGATCAGACTGGCTGCGAATACCATCAACGAAAATCTGCGGATCATGAATGCAGTCTCCTGGAAGCGGGAATTGTCTTTCGAATACCCGTCTCATCGTACGCATCTGCGTCCGCAATTTCACTGATCAGGCACGATCCTCGGCCGCGATTTTCTCGCGGGCTTTCCAGAGCGATTCCAGCACGGCTTCGATGTATTTCTCTTCAGCAAACGGGCTCAGAATGTAACTCTTCAGAGCCACCATCGGTTCGCCATAATCCGTCTCGCGATAACAATCGGTCAAGGAAATGACCACCCCTTCACCTTTCAGTGCATCGGCCTGAACCAGATGAAAGATGCGACGATTGTATTCGTTATGAGCCAATAGCTTTTCGCGGTACGAAGCTTCTTTCAATTCATGTTCGGCAATACTGAATGTATCCACGCCATCGGGATAGACGCGAAACAGAGTCACTGGACCAAAGTTACCGCGATTAACAACGGTGGTGGCGGCATGTCCTTCCAGGTGTTCTCGCAGCTCTTCCGCCATGGCGACCACATGCCCGAGCAACGACCGAAGACCGTTCTTTCCGAACAGCCTCAAATTGGCGAGGGCCGCCAGTGTCCCACTGCCACTGCGCGACGTTTCCAGCGTGTAACGACCTGGGTGATAGTGACCATCGTGAAACAGATACGGAGTATCCGACTGTTCTCGCGAGATCAGTTCCAGATCGTGTGAGTTCTTCACCAGAAACAGCGTTGAGATATACGGGCAGAACCCTGTCTTGTGAAAATCGATCCCGACAGAATCAGCCAGCGGAAGCTGCTGGATACGCCGCCGCGCTCCGGCGAGAGCTCGAACCGTGCGAGGCCGAAAATCGAGTGCGTTAACGTGGAAATCGTAGTCATTAAAGACGGACCATGCCCAGCCGATTACGGCATCCGCATGGATATGTGGGACGTAATCCAGCTTGAATTCATCGACCAGGCGGTCACGGATGTCGTGAATGGTGCCAAGGTCATCCAGACCAAAGTGGTCTGTTGTTCCCATCGTCGCCACGATCGCAGCAATCTTTCCACCACCAGCAAGAACCTCGCGAGCCATCGTCTCCAGCAGGCAGGTCCGCATTTCGTTCTCGGCCGAGCAGGGGATCTGAATCACGTTGTCCTGCCCGATCCCCAGCCAGTTTGCCACGGTCAAGCAGGCATAGTGAGCCCGCTCTGAACAAAGGATCACGATTCGTTCGCGAAGCCCAGTCCGACCACTCTCCGGGCAGGCCTTCGCCAGTCCAAGTTTTACGCCATACAGGACTGTTGCTGTGCCGCCAAATGTGAACAATCCTGCTGATTGAGCGGGATCGTACCCAATCATTGAGGCGGTCATTGATGAGACTTCGACCTCAGCAACCGCCACCTGCTTCGAAGACTCTTCGCTCACCAGATTCGGATTATAAATCGACGGCAGCAGCCCCCCGATGATGCTCGCAATCGTGGGCGGGGGGACAACATTGATCTGAGCCCGAGGATGCCCCCAGATGAACAGCCCGGACAGATGCTGGACAAGCATCTGCGTCACATGTTCCAGCGACTGCGGCGCGTCTTCGACTCGTGACAGTCGCGCACCTTCGTAGTCGAGCAACGCAGGCTTGCCGAGCAACGGCGAGACAGACTTCATCGCGTCGAGTTGATCGAGCGCCCGCAGAAAGGAAAACACAAAATACGCGTCGTGAACCCGATCAGAAACGGGTTGAGGAAACGCCTGTCGCAATGACGCGACAAGTTCAAGATAGGGCGATGTCATCAATGATTTCCGCGAGGAGAGAAGAGCACGCAATCGGATCGCTCACGCGAACTGGTCTGGACTCGCGGTCTGCTTCGTCAGTTTCCTGCCCGGGTTGCGAATTGTGCTCCACGGAATGCCGAGAGGTCGACCGTATTCGTCTTCAAGACTTGCTCGTAAAAGGCTTTTGCGTTCGCCTTGTCACCAGCCTGCGATCGTCGCTCAGCGATAAAGTAGTACGCTTCTGCCAGTTGAGCATTCTTCAGGGCAGGGGTCTCGGCCTTATCAACCGCCTTCACCAGATCCTGTTCCGAGATCTTGCCATTCAGAAACAGAACAAGCTGATCAATCCAGTCGCGTTCACCTTCGGGGCGCTTCAGCGTTGCTTCGAGAATCTGCGGCAGAGTCTCCACTTTTCCTTGCAGAACGAGAATCCATGAACGCCACGGATTCAGGTACCGCATCCCTGCGTTCATCGCCAGAGACTGGTCGAACGAGGCCATCGCTCCGGCTAAGTCGCGGGCAAAAAACTTCGCGAAACCGAGGTCAGCTTGAGCAACGGGATTCTGAGGATCGAGGCGGATGGCCTGATTGTAGTCTTCAATCGCCCCGTTGACATTCAGTTGCGACAGTCGACAGGTCCCTCGCAGGCTGTAGAACAGCGGGTGCTTGGGGTCCAGTTTGATCGCTTCTCCGTAATCAGCTTCCGCAGCTGGAAGGTTGCGTTCAGATTGTGACGTAAATCCGCGATTGGCATACGCTACGGCGTACTTCGGATCAATCTGCAAGGCCTTGTTGAAGTCGGCCGCAGCTTCCTTGTATCGGCCCTGGTGCTGCAGAAACAATCCGCGGTTATTGAAGACGAGGGGATTATTGGGGAACGTCTCAACGGCGTGGCTGAAGGCTTCCAGTGCCTTGTCAGGCTTACCGGCGACGACATACCCTTCCGCCAGACCAACATGTGAACCGAGATGGCCAGGAAAGACCTTGATCGCCGCCTGGTAATCCTGAGCAGCCGCATCCATGTTCTTCAGGTGAATGTACGCAGCTGCCCGCTGATAAAAAGTGTTGGCTCGCTGTTCGGGAGTCAGATTCGGGCGATCCAGAACACTCTTGCCGACCTGCAGCACGACTTCCGCATGCTCCTTACGGCCTTCCAGATTGGCGAGCGACGTCATCCCGTACATGTAGGGGAGGTAGTAGTTGATTTCGTTGCTGCCACCAGACCGCAACGATTCGCGAGCATCTTCGATCCCCAACCGCAGCTCTTTACCATCCCGCCGCACGACACCCAATTCGACGTGAGCACTCGCACGTAAGTACAGTGCCAGATGGTCTTTGGGGTTTTGCGAAAGAACGCGGGTGGTCAGCTCCAGGCACTTGGCGAAATCAGCCGACTGGTAGGCAGCCTCGGCGTCTTTCTTAAGCTTGTCCGCTTCGGAATCCTGGGCAAACGCGGTTCCGACGACAGCAAAAACAACCAGCAGCCCCGAGGCGCATCCGTGCAGGGACATGGGAACCCCCTTGAAATAAAGTCTTGTCAATCCTCCGACAATCGATCCAGATTGAGATTCAAACTAGAAAATGCCGTCGAGTCAACACCATCGCGGCTGGATCACACAATTCCGCCTCAGTTTTTGCGGAGGTCATTCTGGGCACGTTCCAGAACGCACGATGGTTTGATGAGGGCTTCATACAATTCGGTCATGATCGCGGAGCGATCAGTTTCTCCGCACCTTGGGGTACATGCGTAGTGAAGGAACTCTAGTGTCTACGAGTTACGCAATCGAGTACGACGGATCGCGCTAAAAACGATTCATTTCTGAACCTCTTTGTCTTGCTTCTGTCCTGAAAACTCGCCGAATGTATTTCTAGTGGGAATACCTGGAAAATAGAGTTCCCACTCGTCTTGTGTCATGTTTCGCCCAACTGCTAGCTTGGCTGACTCAGTTAATGAATCGAGCGAACGTGATGCCAAGCGAACCGTACCATCCATACTTCCAGAAGCAAGCCAATGCTGCGAAACCGCTAAGCAAGTGATGGTTTCCTGATGGCCGAAGAGTACCAATGGACGAGCCGTTGCAATTGGTCGAGAATTTAAATCCCAAATTCGAACGGTTGCGTCATCGCTGCCGCTAAACAAAAAATCATCGTCGGGCGAGATTTGAATGCTTGTCACGGAACGACTATGGCCGCGCCATTCGACACAATCGGCCGTTGGCTTACCGCTTTGGCGCCGCCACAATCGAATCGAACCGTCGACAGATCCTGTTACAATCCAGCGATCATCATCGGTGAAAGTGACGGAATTGACGTTTTCTGCATGCCCCTTGAGAACAACGCATCCTTTTGATGGATCGCTGTTGTGCAAGGGCCAAATCCGGGCAGTGTCATCGCCACTCGAGGTGGCAAGCCAAATCTCGTCTTTGCTGAAGCTAGCGTCGAGAACAGTACCCGTATGCCCTTGAAGTTGATGACGCATGGTGGGCCTGCCTTCCGAGTCGATTTCCCAAAGGATTCCAACGCCACCCTGTCGGCCGCAGTAGAGCCATTTTCCATTTGGGCTGAACGCCAAAAGATCGACTGATGGCCCCTTCTCAAACAATACCTGAAGCCTTTTGGACGGATCGGACGATTGCGGGTCCCAATAGCAAAGGCAACCATCAGTTCCTCCGGTTGCGATTTGTTTTCCATTCGGCGAGACGGCGAGCGTCCATACCGACTCCGCAGGTCCCGTTAGTGTTACCGGGTCGACATTCGTTGTTTCGCTAAGATTCCATTCGCATGTTGTGCCATCACTACTGCTTGAGAACAGTTTCCCGTCTTGGGAAAAGGCAAGGCCTGTAATACGTTTGGTGTGTGATGAGAGAATGCGAACGGACGACTCGATCGACTTCGCTTTCAGATTCCATACACGAACCTCGCTCGCGTCGCCGGCCGAGGCAAGCCAGTGCTCGTCAGGGCTTATTGCGACGCGCCGAATGCGGTCTTGAAAGCCCCTTAGGACTCGATACCAAGCGAATTCGTTGGGATTCGAGAGCCGCCAAAGTCGTGCAGAACAATCATTGCTCCCGGAAACGACCCAGTCAGGCGATACATCGAGCACACGAATAGGTCCGTCATGTCCAGGCAACTGCATAGGGGTGGCGGCCGCATCTTGGTCTTCCAGGTTCCAGATTCGAACGATGCCGTTTCCGCCAGCTTCCAGGAACTTCCGACTATCCGGAGAAAAGGCGACATCATAGATGATGCCGTCTCCACCCGGGAATACCTTCCATGGAGCTTCTTCCTGAGACTTTAAGTCCCAGATACGAGCTGTCCGATAGTCTTGAATACCTGAACCTGTCCGGGATTCGAAGCCGCCGAATTGCGAAACGAATCCAGGCGCAGCTGCAAGCCAGCGCCCGTCTGGACTGAATTCGAGTTCAAACGTCGGAGCTTTATCGATCTTAAATGTGCGCTGCTTCGTTATGACGGAGTCTGCCGTAATGTTCCATACGTCAGCCGTTCCCGCTCCCGCAGTAGCGGCTTGCGAAAGGTCGTTGCTGATGGCAACTGCAGTAAAGCGTTTCGCGCCTTCCGGCTTCGGAATAAATGCCAGTGGGTGCCTGAACTCATCTGCTTTCAGATTCCACACGGCGATGCTGCCATCACGACTGGCCGAAGCCAAGCGGTGGCCGTCCGCTGAGAAACGGAGGACGACAAGTTCCTCCGTGTGCCACTCTAAGGTCCGCTGGTGACGGAACGTGCCATTCTCGTCAACAGTCCAAATACGGATCATCTTGTCGCCACTTCCCGTCGCAACCATCGTGCCATCGTGGCTGAATGCCAGTACGGACACTTCATCGGCGTGTCCCGTCAGCTCCACGTGCGGTGCAGTACTGGACAAATCCTGTAGATCCCAAACGTAAGCCGAATGGTTGTTTGAACGGAGAAACCCCGTACGAAACCCGACAGATGAGATCAACCACCGCGAGTTTGGCGAGAACACCAAGGCCCCCACCCATTCAAAAGATCCACGAAACACCCTTGCGGGAATGTGTTTGTTCTCAGATTGCAAATCATAAAGGCGAATTGTCGCATCATCGGCTCGGCTATGCATGTCGCTGCCCGTCGCCAGCCATCTTCCGTTGGGACTGATGCGAACGCAGATGACTGCGGTGTCCCGAACTGTCAACCCGACTCCTGTGCAGACTTGGGAAGCATTAATGCGAGATTGTTCGATTTCTGTCGGACGAGCATCCCACGCCCACAGTCCGCGCTGCGCTTCCTCTGCCAGCAACACTGCAAGTTGGGGGCGAGTGCGTAACACCGATTGCGACGCGGTTGCGATTCTTTGTGAATTACTCGTTCTCGACCGGCTTGCCGCGATCTGCTGCATGATCATCGCAATGACCAGGAGCACGGCCAAAACAACCGATGTTGCGGCGATTGCTTGTAATCGTCGTCGCTGGCGAATAGAGCGTTTTGACGCTGCGATCAGCTTTCCCAGCAATTCTCGTGATGGCGATCCATCAAGAGCATCCAGATTTTCAAGATGTCTTAAGACCGTGTCGCCAATAAGTGCCCGAAGAAGTTGGTCATCTGGCGAATTCTCAAAGGTCCCATTGACGTCAATGACAACAATTTGGGTTCCGGCAGCGATCGCTTCTTGGACTTCAGCGTAAACCCACTTGCTTTCGATTGCGTTGGGGCGAGCGACGAGCAACAGTTTCGTACTCGCCCGAACATGCCGCTTCGTTGCCGCCTTCAGTTCAATACCTGGGTCAAATTCAGTTTCATCGAGAAACACGCTAAACTTTTCTTCGCAGTCCCGCAACTGTTGTACGAGCGAACGGACATAATGGCTTTTGGGCCTTCCGTTTTCGACGAGAATTCCATCCCGATGTGAATATGAAACAAAGAAGTCGTAACCCCAGAGCCAATCTGCAAGCCACGAAAACATACCCTAACTCCAACAGGAGGCCACTTAAGATACAGGTGGTGCTTTACTCTGATAATCTCGCTATCCTTCGATTCCACATCGACGGGTAGCGCGACATCGTCGTTCCTTCCAATTCCATCGCAAACTTTGATCGACGATCGCATTGCTCGTTGAAAAGAACCACGAATATCCGATAATTTTGCGATTAATCTGCCTTAATCGTGGTTCGTTCTCTGCGTGTTCAACAACCGCGATAACCCCGTCAGGATCAACTCCGCGATGCGGCGGGGTTCGATGGAGGTGAATAGTTCACGATTTTCTTCGTCGTTCAATCCGTTGTGTAGTGCTGCGGCCGGGCCGTTGACGCCAAACTCCTTAATCTCCGCAGCGAGTTCTTCTCGCTTGTGGAACTCCTTGCCGTGCTGTGCGTAGAAAATCGCTAAAGCGTCATATCCTGGGACGTTTGCGCATGCCGAGGCCGTGGTCATCTCGGGGCGGTCGCGTTGTTCCAATAGATCGATCACCAGTCGGGCGCACCCCCCCAGCGAACCGATTAGATACAACGGCTGTGACGCGCGCATCGAGAGCAATGGTTCTTCGATTAGACCGGCATAACGTCCCTTGTAGCCTTCGATTTTTCCTCCCATCACCACACGCGCAAATGAATCTCGGGTCATCTTCTCGCGCATTGCGGTCATGGCCAGACCCCAGGCGTATTGGTGGGAGATCGTGTCCGGCTTGACGAACCCATTCGGCAAGGGTTTCAATTCGGAATCAGAAAGTCCCAACTCCGGGCACGGAACCTTCTCCAATTCGGCGATTGTGCCGAACTTATTGAGAACGTTGTCGTCGTAGGTCGTCCACAATGGCCACGGTGCGACATTGAGGATCGGCTTCACCTCGGCTCCAAACGTCCGCGCAAGATCGCGATATCCGCTCACCAGTTCGAACAGCCTTAGCGTGAAGTTGTCTGGATCGTTCAGTTTCTCCGGCTCAAGTTTCCCGCCGTAGGCAATTCGCAGCCCCGCGACAAGAAGATAAAGATGAATCTCATCAGTGATCGTTCTCAAGTGCAGCGGTGTCAATCCGTACTGAACGAGCACATCGCTGTCAGAGACGGAAACGGCGATGGTCAACTGTTTTTCAAGCCGCAGCGTTCGCGACATCCGCATGAGGGGAGTTTCGAACACGGCTTCAGGGCGAAGTCCGCGTAAGACCGCGTATTCCTCGCCCGTCAACGGAGGGTCCGGATAGAGAAAAGACTGTTTATCAGCATGCGTTGCGAGATGGAATGCTTCCGGTGAGATATCGAGCGGGATCTCTGCCGGCGTTTTCTGCAATTGCATCAGTCGGACATTGTGAGCGCGCGTCAGCGTTTCCAAGACGGCACTGCTGAGCAGCGCGCGAGCCGCCCGAAGTCGATAGACTTGCAACCGCTCCTGCACTGCTGCATCGATGAAAAAGTCACCAAGCACTGCCTTCAGCATCGTCTCATCAGGAATGGGCCATCGAATCACGCGGACATTGCCGCTGTACGGAAAACTTCGCGGCTCACCTTCCTTGAGCGCGTCCACCACCAGCACCGGCGTGCCAACTTCCTTGGCACAGGCTGCTTCCATCCGACACCAGGATGACTTCGCCCATGAATCGGTCAAGAACACAATCACAAGGTCAGAATCTCTAATTCCTCGCTCGATCTTCGGCTTGAATGCCTCGGATAACTCGATGTCGCGCGAATCGAACCACTGTTGGACCTTCATTGTGGCGATTTCCTCCAGCACGCGATGGACTGGCCCTTTCCGCTCGCTGTCAAGGTCGGCCTTGGCGTGGCTGAGGAAAAACGTGACCGGGGCCGGAAGGACCGCCTGCGACGCTACAGGGCCGTCCGGCAAGCCTCGCAGCAATCTTAGCGCCCGAACGCCGATTTGAAACGCAGTCTCATCGACGCGGGCTAAGATATCTTGGTCGGGCTTGAACGTCAGGAAGTTCTGCTGCGGACTCAACTGCGTCCCTTGATTGTCCAGCGACACCAAGAGGACGGCGTGTCGTTGCCCATCATGCGACGTAATGATCTTCTGCGTGAATTCGGCCCATTGCGCTCCGGTCCCGCCATCGACCCGGCGATTCATGCCAGCATCAGCTATTATCACGACGATCGTGTGCCCTGAGGCATCCCAATCAAGCCAATCGGTATCATGCGGTATCTGCTGACGAGGCTCCAAGCGCGGGGGCAAGTTATCGCCGTTATCCTGCAAGAGAAAAATCGGAATCCGGAGACCGCGACAGGCCGGTGCTGCCAAAAACTTTGGCACAAGCGCTTCCGCCAATTGCCGTCCCTGTGTAGATCCTGGATGAAACAGGAGATGAATCCTCAACGGCGGTTGGTAGGTCATCGTCTTCTTTCTTGGAAATGGGATCAGTGATAGAGTTCCGACAATCGCGATTAGACGGTTTAATTCGGAGTATTATTCTACGGCGCGCAGCTCGCTTCCCGCTACGCTGCACGCATGTTTTTACAACACCGTACTTGCGAGCCAGCAATGGTCTTGGAGGGTTTGCGAGTTTTGAGTTAGAGTT
>CAIWEX010000197.1 GCA_903911795.1 uncultured Schlesneria sp. | reverse complement strand
CTGCGATGGCTTCGGAATCCACCTAAAACGAAGTAGGCTGCGGTTCGTTCAGCTTAACTGCCGCCCCTTCGGCCGATTTTCGAGAGGCCTTTCGATAATCTTTGATCATTTTCTCGATGTGGACGGCTGGAATGGCCAGTTTACGGTTGCCTGGATCGTCGTCCTGTGGCTTCCTCTCCACCGGGGCAAGTTCGGCTGGGATCGTGATGCCCTGGAGTTCTTGATCGACTGTCTTAAGCGCAAGTCCGGGTGTGAAGCTCCAAACAGAAGGTCCCGTGACTATGAACGCATCATTGCCGACGAGGGGCTTGGTGAGCGGTTGGCCGATTTCTGATACCAAGACATCGTATGGTTTCCCGTTTTCATCCTGGCAATTCAACCGTTGTTGTTTGGCGGGGCTACCCATGTGGCACTTCCACCAATGGAACAAAGGCTGGTTCGGCGAATCGAGTTTGACGAGCGTCAGTCCGTGTGCATCGTCTGTCGCGACCACTCGCGCAGTCCCCTTGATCTTTCCGTACGGGATCAGAGGTTCGCCAGGGACAAGCGACTTTGACAAAACAGGGATCACGACCAGCCCGTCAGGAGCCACGCATGTCCCCAGGAGATATGCCGTGCGTAATCCACTGGCCGCTTCGCCGCGTATGCGAACTTCAAAAGGGATCGTCGCAGCGTTGCCGTTCGGTTTCTCTACGGGATCCCCAGGCCGCAGGTAGCCACTCAAAGGTTCGCCGTTGAAGTGCGCCTGTTCACGATGTCCGGCCAAGCCACCTCGCAGGACAATGGTCTTAAAGTTTCCGCGAGACTTTCTGCTCAAAGCCTCGGTCGCCTGATCGAGTGAGTCAAACCGATGTTCATTGAGTGTCACAATCAAGTCACCCGCCTGGTGTTTGCCACTCGCTTCACGGACTCGTAGAGCCGCCTTGAACCAGAGCTGAAGATCATCGAAGCGAATGAACTCGAGCTTCAAACCTGTTGCTGCTTCGAGCCACGCGAGGGCAACGTCGGGATCATGTCCGAGATCAGTTCTGGCATTGTGAATCGGTTCCTGGCACGTGGGAACTTCGGCATCGCTGGTATGAATATCTTCATATGCTTCGCTTGCCGTACGATAGCTTTCTATCAAAGCTTCGGCGGTGACCAGGGATTCGGACGTTCGCTTGTGTTCCTCGGCAACCGCATTGACCTCCGCTTCCGTCGCCTTACCTTCGGCAAGCTGATTTGCGACCGCTTCCAGCCGTTTATTCAGGGCTTCGGCAAGCAGTTTGGCCGTTTCGTATTTGTGAAAAATCAAGTTTAAAGACGGTTCGATTCGCTTAACTTGTTTGCTCCAGTCGCTCCGGGCCTGCTGCAGGTCTTTCAATGCCTGTGTCAGCTCGACTGCGCTGGACCGATCGCGAAGATACGGAGTCTCCAGGGTTCGAACACGACTTGCAGCACTGTTAACTCGCCGGGCGATCGGTTCCAGTTGAGCGTCTATTTCCTGCGGCGTTGGCAGCGATGTCTTTGCGGAATCGCCCGCACCCGCGACAATCTGCTTGCTAACGGCCTTATAGAGTTCGTACCGTACCTTCAGCCGCTCAAGCGCCAACTCGGATTGCTTCTCTCGAAGTTGAGCGGCTTTGGACTTCTGTTGAGGAATCGCATTCTTCTCGACAAGTTGTCTGGCACGATCCGCATCCTTCTTCGCCGCATCGGCCTCAACCCGAGCGGATTCGACTTGCAGTTCGAGATCGCGCAGGACAGCGGCGTACTCGTCCAGAATGGCCTTCCGGTTTCGGATTGCTTCATCGAGATGACGGCGCGCCCTCGGCACCGTATTGGTGACAATGTTCTGCCCAACTTCCCTCTCGGCAACGACGAGGGCTTCCTCCGCTTCGGCAACAGACGAATCCATCGTCGCGAGTTTCTTCGCGAACTCCTGATACGTCAGTGTCGGATGTCCGCCAGTTGTTTCGGACGGCAGTTGCAAACGCCGTTCTGCATGAGCCGACGGAGGACCATCCGGGGTCGGCGGGTAGTATCCCGCGTTGGAACCTGCCTCACCAGATTCAAATGAAGTGGTGGTGGGTGGCCCGGATTCATGGATACGGAACACGGCGAGGATCGACCCGCGGCGTTTGGCCTCCTCAATCGGATCGACTTTCGGATCGAGCCGTGTTGAGACGAGCGTTTCGATCGAAATGTCTGCCGGTGTACCGGCAAACGGGTTGGGCATGTAGACGATTTTCGTGACCGGGTTCACAAAGTCGGGCGTCTTACTGACTGCCTGATCGAAGTCTTCGTCTGTGATCACGAACGGAACTGCGTTGTGAGCAAGGAAGTCAGCGGTGGTGGGGTGTTCCGGATAGAGTTCCAGCACACCAAGGAACCGAGTCCCGGTGTGATTGGGCACGTTCTTGAAACCGATCGAATGCCGAGTCACCTCGCCTTGCGGTCGAACAAAGCTGCGGCGAAGTGGCAGGCTCGACACTGTCGTAGGCTTGTTTCCAAAATCTTCGTCGTACAAAGCCTCCACTCCCTTTGGACCGGTGATGAGAATCTGTGTGGTGAGCACTGGCCTGGAAGGTTTCTCACGATCGCTGGCATGGAAATGATTGGTATCGAAGTAGATCGTCGCCTCCCCGTTTCGATCGAACTTCGCTTCGATCGGCCACTGACTCCGATCCACGTCCTTGAAGCTGATAGTGCATCGATATCGAAGTCGATGCAGGCTGGCTTTTCCCATCAACGGATAATCCTTCGGCGGGTCCATTCCACCATTGATGGGTTCCACAACGATGCGAATGGACTGGTCGTTCTTGGCATAGATTCCAGTGACAGCCCCCTGCTTGATGCCGCGCTGTCGCTCAAATTCACTCAGGATGTCGATGGGCTGCGGTGCGAACGACAACGAACATTGTTCTCCCGAACCCATGACGCCAATCCGTGACACATTACCGCTCAAGCTTGTAAGTTCGTTCTTCGGATTCGTGTCCGAGGCGTCCCACTTCAACGCCTCGCCCTCGATCAATTCGCGGGCGCGGCGTCCAACAATCTGCTTGCTGGCAGCTTGCCGTTGGCCGATTTGAGTCTTCAGTTTCGCGAGCTTTTCTTCCATCGACGTGATCTGTAACTGCTCCAGCTGGAACTTGGCGGCGAGTGCGTTGCCGAGTGTCTCGTTCAGTTGCCGTTGTGATTCAACCACCTTGGCATGTGCGGTGCCGTGTGTTTTTGAGAGACTTCGAATCTCATCCGCGATCAGCCTGGCTTTGGTCTCGTGCTCGACAATATATTCCGACAGCTTGCGAGCCTCGGGAGTATTCAGTTGTCGCAATGGCGCTGCCACCGTCCGTTCGCGTGGCAATTCTGGCGGACTTGGCAGCCCCGGGGGCGTCCGTTCCGCAGGTGGCTTTCCGCCAAGGCCTAACTGTTCGTTTGCAGGTGTCGCGGGCATCGCATTCAGGGTGGTTCCCGATTTCTCTGGTTCATCGACATCGAGTTGATGAATGAGAGCTTCGATCTCGTCCTGAGCGTCAGCAGGGGCGATCACGATGACGGATCTGAATGTGTCATTCGAGAAGACTCGATATGGCACCCTGGAGCGGACGGAATCTCGAACGCGATGAGGTTCTAATTGAGTCTTCACGACGGCGACGGTCATCGCTGGCATCGGCTGATTTGGGGCTTCTACGCGGTTCCACTCGCTCGACAACTTCGTGTCGAGTTCCCGTTCTGTCTTTGCGAACCCGCTTCGCAGGAGTTGCTTCCGCTGATCCTCGAACGGAACAATGGTCAGGCGATTCGTGTCATTCGAACGATCAAATGCCACGTACATTTGTGCCGTCCGTACCCCGACCGCATCGAACGTGAAATACCCAACATATTGCGACCGTTCTGTTAGCCACTCAAGCAAGCCGTTACCTTCCGGACATTCAACAAAAAACATTGTGTCTCGGTTCTGAACGGACCAGACCGTGTGCTTTGCGAATGTTCCACCTTCCGCACGACTCCACGCGCCCGTAATGGCTTTCACCTTGGAATCAGAAGCTATGTTGGCGTTCTGCGAACCATCGTTGCTGTTGGTCGTTCTCGTTATCGGTTTGGTGGCTTGTGCCGCCGCGACTGTGAATCTGCTGGCGTCGATGAGATGAGTGATATCTTCAAGCGGGATTGCGAAGCTCACCTTTCGGCTCTCTTCCTGGGCCGCACACCAGATTCCAACCGGTTCTCCTTGATCGCTGACCAGCAACCCGCCGCGTTCGCCCGGCGGAAGTGAAATGTCGGTTTGAATCAGATTCTTTGGAAACTCTGGTCCTGGGGAGACATTGACCTCCGTGACATGTCCCGTGAGCACTGGGGTCGATGGAGACGATGGAACAGCAACAACGGCATCGCCTTTCTTGGCTTTTCGAATCTTCGTGAGCGACACACTGGGCGAACCTCGGTCTCCGGGGACATTCAACACAGTCAGCCGCAACTCTGTCGCGCGGTCGATAACCTCGGGCTCGTGCTCGCTGCGATCAGTGAACCGAACTTTGAACTTCTTCTTGATTTCCTCATCCTCGGTTCCCGTCATCAGTGTCACAATCAGACCATCACCAGGTCCTAACCGAACGCCGGAAAAGTCACTGCGAGTCGCGATCGGCTGTCGAGTTTTTGCGTCGAGTTCCGTCACTCGCACAATCGCCTTCCTGAGGTCAACTCGTGCTTCCGTAACGACCGTCTGCACCAGTGGAGATACTGCTTGTGAAGCGTCGTTACCCGCCTTCTGTTGGTTAGGAGTTTGCTGTTTCGAAGCCGGCAAATCTTGTGCATGATCAGCTTTATCTGCGGCTGGCTTGCTCTCCTGCGCCGAGATCGTTGCCACTACAATCAACCCGAAGATCACCACGAAGCCACGCAGACACGGAGTCCGCCAGCCGACCATGCGATTCATTGTGAGTTTCATGATTATCCTTTGTGGCATTGCCGACATGAGTTTCGTGCCCGTACGCCGAAGGCGTTGCGTCTCAAGGCCCAGGGTTGTCGCGCATCGCGACTACCTGGGTGACGGATGCGCGACTCGTCCGTACCCCAACGGGGTTCCGTCACTCGTCGTTGGTGGCCGACGCAACCCTTTCAGGGTTGATCCGCTATTCGCGATACGAACCCAGGGTAGTCGCGATGCGCGACAACCCTGGGCTAAGTGACGGAACTCCTTCGGAGTAACCGATGCTGCAAGACGACGATCCTTCGGATTCGCAGCCGCGCCGCCTAACTCGTCGGCGAATTGTGATGTTTGAAGAGTCATTCCAAATCCCTTTTCGCTTCGGCATCGAGTTGCTCAATCGTCAGCGTCGCTTCATCTATTTCCTGTTGTGTGGCATTCCATTCGAGCAACGGGTTGTTGCTCAGCGATGTGTCCCCCGTTAGCGGCTCGGTGGTTGGCGATGTCACCGATACTGTTGGCGATGCGTCAACATCCTCCTTGGTGGCTAACGTCGACCGATACCATACAGTGACAGGAAGCAGCATCGTGACGAGTACGCCGGCCGCTACAACGGCCAGGAGCGCAAACCGCCGACTTGGCGGTTGGGCGATCTTGCCCGTCCTCATTGTGTCCGACATGTCTTTCCGGACAGGGAGGCGGGCCCATCCTACGATCTCTTCCGGCAATGCGACCGTTGTTGGCTGTTGGACGTGGGCGAGACATTGTTCCAGCAGCGAAGCAACCTCTACGGCCGTCGCGATGCGTGACGAGGCTTCTTTCGACAGCAGTTTCATCACGAAGTGATCGAGCCATTCGGGAATGTCGGCATTGATCTCTCGAATCGGGCGCGGTGCGGTTTCGCGAATGCGGCGTAAGACGCCGAACGTCGTCTCGGCACGAAATGGAGGGCGGGCGGTACACATCGCGTAGAGGACACTTCCAAGGCTGAACAGGTCTGAACGGTGATCCACCGCGTCGCCATTGGCTTGTTCGGGTGACATGTACTGCGGCGTTCCCGCAATGATTCCGGTACGAGTCAGCGTTGCATCATCGACGGCTCGGGCGAGACCGAAGTCGGTCAGCATGACTCGATCGACATTTGTTTCCAGCAGAATGTTGGCAGGCTTCACGTCACGATGGACCAGACCCTGAGCATGAGCGGCGGCGAGTCCTCGGGCGGCCTGAGTGCCGATGCGCAAAATATCGCGCAGTTCGAGTGGCCCTTGTCGATCCAGCCGTTGCTGAAGGGATTCACAGGGGACGAAGGGCATCACGAGATACGGCAATTTCGCGTTCGCATGAACCGAATGAATTGCCATCACATGCGGATTGACGATTGCCGCCGTAGCCTGGGCTTCTCGTGCAAACCGTCTTCGAGCAGCACCACTCGTCGCCAGATGCGGAGCCAGAACCTTCACAGCCACATGGCGGTGAAGCTCCTTCTGATAGCCTTTCAACACGACACCCATTCCGCCGCGGCCGATGACCTCGCAGATTTCGTATTCGCCCAACCGCCCCAGCAACTTCGGATCGTCGCTCGGTTCCAGGAAGTCGACGGCGAAGTCTGTAGCAAACGAATCGTCGCTGGCTGCTGACGACGAACCGAAGTTTCGATGCAACACGTCATCGCCGCTGGAAGTGTACGCAGCGGGATTGTCGAGGATCGACCTGACGCTGTCGCGTGTTTTTGGCCACCAGTTCTCATGATCGGCCAATGCTTCAAATTGCAGACGGCATTCGACACACTCAGCGACGTGGTCCGCAATTTCCCTGGCAGTAGACTCAGGCAGCGAATCATCGAGCAACTGTTGCAGGTCGTTACGGTTGTAGTGCAGGGTTTCGTGATTCATTGGTCCGCCTCGAACTCTCCTACCTTGATTCGCAACCTTGCGATGATGCGGCTCCTGGCGACATACACACTTCCGGGCGACATCTGTAATTCCTCAGCGACTTCGGCGATTGGTCGACCGTTGATGCTCGTTTCGAGGAATGCCTGCCACGTGGCATCACGAAACTCACGTCGTACCTGCTCGATAGCCCAGGCGAGTATCTGCTGACGGTACTCGTCGTCGAACATGTCTGATTCAGGAGTCGTTTCCTGAGTGGACTCAATCAACGATTCAATCTGTTCGTCGCCCATTGCCGTTGGTAATTGGGAACGGCGTGTCAGAAAACTGATCACGACATTGCGAGCCACGCAGGACAACCATCGTCGAAACGAGGCTTCGGCTCCGTCCGGCACATATCGCTCAATCGCCCCGCTGATTCGAAGCAGCACCTGCTGTGTTGCGTCGCGAGCATCGCTTTCCTGTAATCCACGTCGACGCATCAGTCGCAAGACCAGCGGCTCGTAGATTCGCAGAAACTCGGTCCATGCCCCCTCATCACGCTCGCCCTGCAAACGCATTAACAGGCTCGGACGTGTTCGAGGCATCTCGTGCATGTTTGAAGGTTAAAGATGGATTGTGGATGGTTCGGGTTGAGACCAGAAAGTCAAAATCCGGCGTTCTGGGGATGAACAATTCCGCGGTGCACGTGCTTCGCTCCTGCCTTTTGAAGTTCAATTTCGTCCGACCTGCCATGATTAACTCTGCGCGAAGCAATACCTTACAGAGTTTCAGGGCTGTGACCTCAAATCAATTTGAGCGACCGCTCGAAATCTACAACTGCGGCCCCGTTGGTCATTCGCCAAAATGTGCGAGCATCACGATTGTGACCGAGTGACAGAGCTTAACTGTTTAAAAGAAAAAATGTTGCGCCGTTGAGTGTTTCTTGATTAACGATTGCGAAACAGAATTTCAAACTCGATGACTGCGTTGTCACGCCTTATTTCCGCATGTTCGGTGGCGAGGCGAGTTTCTTGGCCTGAAGGCCCAAAAGTACAAAGCACGGGGCTTTCAGCCCTGTGAACGGGAAACAAAGTCAAATGTGCGACCTGAAGGGTCGCGAGAGGACATTGAAGTTGGTCGCTTTGACGAAATTTCTTGCGACCTTTCAGGTCGCGATCCCTGTCTGTCCGTAGTCACAGGGCCGAAAGCCCTGTGCTTTGTGCTCGTGGGCCTTCAGCCCACAAGAGGCCGATTGCGACATTGCCAGCGGCTGAAATGACGGTCGATCGAACCCACTGGGGAGCGTGAACGCAATGCTGAAAGTACGACCACCAGCCGGAACGCGCTAGCGTCCGGTTTCTTCCTACGTGCATTACCCGTCGACCATCGAAACCGGACG
>CAIWEX010000196.1 GCA_903911795.1 uncultured Schlesneria sp. | reverse complement strand
GGAAATTACATTGCAGGCGAGATTGTCACCTTGCCCTCTGTCACTGAACCCGATGCCGCTCAGTCTGTAATCCTCAATCGCCTAAGCCTGAACCTGCCACGCTGCGTCCGCCGGTTGGACGAACTCGCACAAATGTCGTGAAGACTTTACCCCGAAATCTCGCCTAAGTTCTTATTTGATCGTCCCAACTGCGTAGCTTGGGCTAAGATCCGTGTGCCGCGCGGCGAAGTCGGTCGTTGAGTGCCCTGCCGAGTCCCTGGTCTGGAAATCGATGTGCGAAAATCACATCCAGTCCGGCCTGATCCAGTCGGTGCAGGGCTTGGAAGAAACGGGCCGCAGCTTCAACAACATCGCCAGACGGCGAAAGGAGTTCTACTGCGGCGACCCCAGCAGGGACTGGCCCGGCAAGAGAGATCAACCCTGCTCGTGAACAGTCAGAAATGTCTACTGATGCATCCACGATCATAAGTCGCGTCCGTGGAGCGTAGTGGCTGTCCAACATTCCAGGAGCCGTCGGCTCCGTCTTCGAGACCTGACGCGGAAGTGAAATCTTTCCAATCAGCGCTTCGATCGCTTCCTGTGGTATTCCACCGGGACGCAGCAGCATTACCTCGTCGTCGCAAACTTGTAGAATCGTCGATTCGACACCCACGCGACAGGGGCCACCATCAAGGATCACGTCGACGCGATTGCCGAGTTGCTGTCGGACGTGTTCTGCTGTCGTCGGACTCAATCGTCCGAACGGGTTCGCACTGGGAGCTGCCACCGGAAGATCGGCGAGTTTCAACAACTTTCGTGTGAGAGGATGATCGGGAACTCGAACTCCAACGGTTGGCATTCCTGATGTGACCAGGTCCGGGATCGCGTCAGACTTGGGAAGAATGAGCGTCAGCGGGCCGGGCCAGAACTGTTCGGCGAGCTTGCGGGCGAGTGGTGGGAATGAACTGGCCACTCTGGGCCACCAGTCGATATCCGCCAGGTGGACAATCAGGGGGTCAAAAAACGGACGATCCTTGGCGGCAAAGATTCGGGCAACTGCCTGCGAGTCGAATGCATTCGCTGCCAGGCCGTAAACCGTTTCAGTTGGGATGGCGACCAGTCCCCCCTGTTTCAGGGTTTCAGCTGCCCGCTGCAAATCGACATCGACCGTCATCAAACGTTCCGGAGTGAATGAATTCTGGGATCAGACAGGCATCATGCTGCCTTAGCCTGTGCAGTTTGGCCAGCCCAGGCGATCCAATCGGTCACTTCTTTCAAATCCGGTCGTTCGCCGCCTCGTAATATGCGCTCACCTGCAGACGTTGCGACGAACGCTTCGACCTTCTTCAATAGGGCTTCCGGCTGGGCTCGTGCAAGTTCATCGCGATTGCTGATGCCGCACGCAGTCAGGAACTGAGCGTCGTGGCCTCGCAAGTTTGGCACTGTGCAACAGAGATCCGCCTGCATCTGCCAGGTCAGAATCGTCAGTCCGTCAATGTGTCGTTCATTCACCAGGGTTTCGAGTTTTTCCGGATCGGCAGCCAGCAGATCCCCAACGGTTTTGATTCCATGCTTCTCCAGAATCGCTGCCGTCTTGGCTCCGATCGACGGAGCCTTTTCGACCGGCATTTCACGTTCCAGATAGAACCGGCTCCGATCATTCGGCACGGTTGCAGAAGGCCCCTTCACGGAAGGTACCACTGCAGGCTTAGGTTGCACTTCGACAGGCTTTGTCGGTTCAGATTTTGGTGCAGGAGCTTGCTGCTTTGGAACTTCAGATGCAGATGGCGAAACCGGTTTCGGCTTTGCCACTTTTGCCGGTCGAGGTCTGGCAGGTGCACCGATGCCGTGAGCAACCCCGATCGGCGAGGGGACTTCCGCATCGAGTTCTTCCAGTGGCTTCTTGAGAACCTCCTCGGCATGCACCTGTCGGATTGTGAAATCATCTTCGGTCAGCGTATCGATGACCTTTCCGGTCGCCTGGAACTCTTTGAATGTCGCTTCGACAATCGCACGTTCCTTCGCATCCTTCAGCTTCTTGGTGACCCAGAAGATGGGAATCGTCAGATGAGACATCACTCCCAACAGTGTGATGTTCACGGCGGGCGGAGTCGCATTAGCCTCGGCGATGGCACGTTCCATAATCCTCGCATAACCGACAACGGCGTGACCGATCAGTTTTGCGATCCGATCCTTCATTTCCTGATCGAGGCCCGTGGGAGGATCCTTGACACCTTTCTTCATATCGTAGTGTTCAATGCAGACTTCGTAATGGGGATTGGCCAGATCTGCCCCGGCCCGCACCATCTGGGCGAGCCAGTCTGGACCGGTCGGGACAGTGACATCAGGCCAGCCACCCAGGTCTGCTTCCAGGATGTCAGTCAGTTCACGGTAAGCACAGGCGATACTCCACTCGGCCGCGCGATGCACGATCCCTTCGGCCTCACACTGTCCCGTATGGTAGGGCTGAATCGGATCTGTGTAATAGTGACTGAGAACCCCTGCCGCGTAGATCGCATCCTGCCAATTGCGGTCGCGTAGTGCGGCGACAGTGGTGGCATACCATTTCTCTGTCGCGCCGATTGCTCCACCCCAGTAATTGTCTCGTACGTGCAGGACGTGGTTTTTGAAGTCCTTGAAGGTGTTATCCGGAGCCTTTGACCCGTCGAGATAGATCTCGACGTACTTCAGACACAGATTTCGCCAATTCTCAGCAGTGTCGCCACGGATCTGATTGAGCGCATCGAGTGCCAGTTTGTGGTGAGTGCTGGAGCACTTCCAGGCAAATAGGACGTTGAAGAGTGTAGACGACATGTTGATTCGGCCAGGAACGATATGAAAGGCAACAAGGACTGTTCGGCATGCTCAAGCAGGGAATTGGCAGCCTTGGTATTCGCTCGGATGCTCTCAAAACAGCCTGAATGCGGCAAGATCAGGTCCGTGGCACGGGCTTCCAGTCCTTGCCATCCCATGACTCCCATCATTCCCACAATTCCCATCACTTCCTCCCTCGCCCGAAATTCGCAACCTGTCCGCCCTTCACAGACTCGCTACAATCGCTATAATCGCTACAACCGTTACAATCGCTAACGTGCAGGCGTTGCCGACGGAGGAGGGTGTCGATTGTCGACATCTCAACGATTCGATCTCGAATGCGAGGCACAAAATGCATGCAATTCAGAAGTTGTGGCAAGACGAGAGCGGTTTAGTCTTGTCGGCAGAAGTTGTCACGGTGGGAACATTGGGCGTTTTAGGGGCCGTCGTCGGCCTGAACGCAGCGGGAACCGCAGTCGATCTGGAACTGAAAGAGTTCGCAGGCGCGATTCGCAGCCTTGACCAGAGCTACGGCTATGTTGGACATCAATCCTGCCGCGCCTGGAGTGCAGGATCATTTTATCGCCAGCAAGACGTACAAACGTCGCTGGCCGATTTGTGTGCGGACGGTGCAACGGACATCAAGGCGATTGAAAAACACGTTCAGCAACAGCGGTCCGTGATTCTGCCAGCCGCACCACATCCCCATGTGGAAACACCGGAAACGGTTCCAGTAACACCCAATCAGATCCCGGTTCCACAGCCAAAGCGTGACGTTCAACCCAAGGGAGCCACTGAGCCCGATGCCAAGGCTCCGCAAACCTGATGATATCCCACGGACGACGATTCTTTATCTGGAATCGTCGGCAGAAAGTTGATTGAACAACTCGCCCAAACCGTTCACTGATGGTTTGGGCGATTGCTTTACCACAGAGCATGAATGCGGTTTACCACAGAGTTCACGGAGGGGCACAGTGAGTAAATCAGAGAAGAGAACGCAGGGAAGCTCATGCGGGAACAGAAGTGTGATCTTCGCCCTTGTCTTTTCTATCAGCATTCTCTGGCCTGCTTTCTTTTCCCTGTATTTCTCTGTGCTCCTCCGTGCCCTCAGTGGTAACCCTCCAGAGTCGCCAATTTGTGTTTGACGGCCAGAACGTGCGCGATGAGTTCTTTCCGGCGGCACAGACGCGAAAGTAAGCCGCGTTTGATGGCCTCTCATGCGCCTGTCACACTGGAAACGAGCAACCCGACGCCGCAACGAACCGCGCGGCATAGGCACAAGAAGGAATGAGGCGCAATCCGATCAGTGGCAGGACATCGGGTCCTGCAATTTGTCGGGTACCGCGTAACCCGCCTTCCATTCCGTTGAGTGCCAACAGCAACAGGGATTCAGTGACGGATTCCGGCGTGGAGAATCACGCAACCTGGGAGCAGTCGTTTGAATTGCTGGACACCCATCAGTGTCACGTGGGTATTACTGACGTCGATGAACTTCAGCTTCTTGTGAGACTTGAGAAAACTCAAACCAAGATCATTCACGTTCGTGTTTTGAATGGCGAGTGTTTCGAGGCTTTCCGTCGTCGCCTTGATGGTCTTGAATCCCTGTCCTGTTAACAGCGGCGAGGCTTCGATGTCCAGGTATTTCAGTTTGTCCATACCTTTCAGCAGTTCCACCAAGGCGGTATCGTTGAAGCCGGGAACAAAAGCAAATTCCAGACGCTCCAGCGTCTTGAGGTTGTTGATGGCCCGCACGCCGGGGACCGCGATCGGAGCATACGAAACAACGAGAACCTTCAGTGACTTCAGGCCTCCCTTGCTGACCGCCGCACCAATTCCGGTTCCTGAAATCCCGACGCGGCTGAGATAAAGTTCCTCCAGCCCCGGTGCTTTCGCCAGGGACGCCAAGCCTTTGTCCGTCACCCCGGAACACTCATTCAATTGCAGCACTTTCAATGTGCTTGCATCGCAGATCGCGTCCAGGCCGGTATCGGTGAGTGTCGTCATCCGATTCAGAATCAGAGTTTCCAGGGCGGGCAATTTCCCGATCGCCGCGAATTCTGCCTCGCTGAGTTTACAGCCGACCAGTTCCAGTCGCTTTAACGTGGGGAGTCCCGCCAGATGCTCAATCCCCGCTGCCGTGATTCGAGTTGAGTTCAGTGCCAACGACTGAAGCGCGCCGACTTTCTGCAACGACTTCATACCGGCATCTGTGACCGGGGTGTTGTCGAGTGACAGTTTTTGAAGCGCCGGCAGTTTGGCCAGTTCGGTCAAGCCGGTGTCTGTGACCAGGCTTCCGTTCGCGTTAATTTCCGTAATTGCTTCCAGACCACTGGTGATCGATGTCAGTTGAGCGAATCCCTGGTCGGTCATCTGTTGTGGTGAGAGTGCTTTGAACCATGCCAGTGTTTGTGCAGGATCAGGGGCGGTCATCAATGGTCCGGCTGGCTGGCCCGGTTGAACCTCAGTCATTGACGGAACAGTCCTGGTTGGAACCGGAGCGGGCTTAGCCCCTCCGCCTGTCATTTCGTTCCACGTTGGAACCTTTCCACAACCCGTCAATTGCAAGACAAACAATGAGAGAACCAGCAATTGCATCCGACCGGGAGATTTCGGTTTGTCAGTACGAGACCAGTTTTCCATGACTCAACTCCTGCAGAAATACGAAAGAAGATATGCAATAAGACAAAGTATGTGACGTGACCAGAGTATCATGCCAAGTTCCAGCGGATCTGTCAGATGAAATCATGAAGAAAATGATTGCGTTGCGAATGCAGCCTCTTGTTGCGGAATTGGTCTTGGGGTTGCGTTGCTTCCACCCGGTCAAGCCGAGTGGAGAGCTGTTGCCAATCGAGTTAATTGACGGGTAGCTTCAAGTTGTTGGTTTCTCTGGGGCAAGCCCAGAGGAAACCAGTACTGCTGCTGCGGCCGGATAAAGCGTTCTGACGGGCCTGATGGCTGATCGTTCTGACGGGATCACATCTGAACAGCG
>CAIWEX010000195.1 GCA_903911795.1 uncultured Schlesneria sp. | reverse complement strand
TCGATTGCTCCCTCTTTCCCGCTGCCACTCTGATAGACACTTTCACCTTGAACGTGGGCTTTTCCGCCCTCGATATGCAGCACGCGAATCACAACCTTACCGACGGAGTTCCCCTTAAGCTTCCAGCGGTGAATCGAGACCGAAGGGTCCGAGTCATCGGATTCGTGCTTCTCGACAATCAAGTATGGCTTTGTTTCAGGCTGGATTAGCGATGGAACATCGGTGGTTGAACGGTTCTCGCCGGGCAGATTGCACAATACCACCACCAGCAGAGCAACTGATGCGACAGCCAGCAGGGTCAATACTCCCCGGCGTGTTTTGAGAAATGGATTACGGATCCGCGTCGGAGCCATCCCTGGGATCGCAGGTAGCGGAATTGCCTCAGACTGCTGAACATGGCTTAAACAGCCTTCCAGCAACTTGTGAACTTCGCTGGCCGACGCGAAACGGCTGGCCTTTTCCTTGGACATCAGCAACTCGACGATCCGCGCGAGCCATTCAGGGATTTCGGGATTCAATTCTCGAATGGGCGTCGGTGATTCATCGATGATCCGGCGCATCACCCCGTAGGAACTGTCGGCTCGATACGGGGGGCGACCCGTACAGAGCGCGTACAATACGCTGCCGAGGCTGAAGAGATCGCTCTTTTGATCCACCTGCTCGCCGCGAGCCTGTTCCGGCGACATGTACATCGGCGTACCGGCAATCGATCCATTTTGAGTGATCGTGTTGTCGTCGACGGCACGTGCCAGGCCGAAGTCGGTGATCGTCACACGTTCAATGCCTTCTTCCAGCAGGATGTTTTCAGGCTTGATGTCACGATGAACGAGGCCCTGTTCGTGAGCCGCAGCGAGTCCTGCGGCGATCTGCGAACCGATCCGCAGGATCTCGACCAGAGGCAATGCCCCTTCGTTGGAGAGCCGTTTCTGCAACGATCCCCCGCGAATGTATGCCATCACCAGATAGGGGATGGAACTGTCGCTGGAGACGCCGTAAATCGGAATCACGTTCGGATGCAGCACGGCCGCCGCCGCCTTGGCCTCACGAGAGAATCGTCGTCTCGCGGTCTCGTTGTTCGCCAGCCGGGGAGCCATTACCTTGACGGCAACGACTCGATCAAGAGCCGGGTCAATCCCCTTCAGGACCACGCCCATTCCACCAACACCGACAACTCCGCTGATCTCATACGTTCCTATCCGACCCAGGCGATGTGGATCGTCCGTCGGCGCCAGGGAATCCAGAACGTCCTGAACGGCAACTGGCTGCAGACTCGATGGACTAAGAGACCCGGCGGCGGAGTAATCGGCTGAACTGGCGTTGTCGAATTCACTCGGCTGCAACAACTTCTTCGTATCGTTCCATGTCTGAACGTCAGCGGCCTGTGATTCCATGTAATCACGACAGCCGACGCACCTATCGAGATGCGAGATCAGTTCCTGATCCTCGTCCTCAAGACGGTAATGTTCAGAGGTCAAGAATCGATCGATTCGGGCATAATTGCAGGTAGAACCTGCATTGACCTGTTGAGAATGATTCATCATGCGACTTCCAGAACTTGTGACGTATTCCACAGTTGATCGATGGCAACGGCCAATGTGCTGATCTGCTGACTTCGAACTCAGGTCATACGATCACTCGAACGAATCGTTCTTCTGCATTCGTTCGAGTTGCTCGCGTAGTCGTTTGATGATTCGACTGCGCGCTGCGTAAACCGTTCCGACCGACTTGCCGATGGCGACAGCGGCCTCTTCACAGGACACCCCTTGCAGGGTCGTCAGGTCGAACGAACGCCATGTCTCTGGATTCACTTCCGTGCGAACAACCGCCGCCGCTCGCAAGTAGATTTCCCGCAGGTATTCCGTTGCCAGTTCTGCTTCCAGAATTGGTTGAAGGTCGGGTTGCTGCGACAAGATCTCTTGAACATCTGTACCTCCAGCGCCGAGATCACGAGGCTGTCGTTGTAACGACGTCAGAATCGCATTGCTGGCGACGCGTCTGAGCCAATATCGAAAGCGAACCCCAGGCTGAGGTTCGTACCGCTCAATCGCCGCCGCCACCCGCATCAGTATGTCCTGCGCCATGTCCTGAGCATCCGCATCCTGCAACCCACGTCGTCGGGCCATGCGATAAATCAAAGGCCGGTAAATAGCGATGAATTCTTCCCACGCCTCGCGATTTTCGGGCGATTTGATGCCAGCCAGCAAAGTCGATCGCGTTTCGGGGAATTCGGTCATCAAGGTTCTCCTGCCAAGGTAAACTCACCTCGGAAAAGATTCTGACACGCTTTTTTTCAAAAAGGGAAGTTTTTCATCGGCAGATCCCGTGTCGAGTCAGGGATCAGAATTCTACGCATACTTGCTCTGTTTGGCGTGACCATGGAATCGGAATTCAGGGGTGATCTGTTCACTTAGGCTGCGTACAAAGACATTGGAGGAGAACCTCACGCCCGCTTCGCTCAAGACGCCAAGACGCAAAGTTTTCAAGCAAT
>CAIWEX010000194.1 GCA_903911795.1 uncultured Schlesneria sp. | reverse complement strand
GGCCGTCAATCGAGTTTTGATATCTGCAGCCCCCATACGAGGCCCACCAGCCCCTTCATTCATATAACTGGCCATCGACGACATCATGCTGTTGCCTTCGCTGGAAGACATCGCCGTCCGTGCCATCTGCCGCATATCATTCACAACGGCGCCATTGGCACCCGGGCGAAGGAAGCCTTGCTTTTGAGCTCCCTGTTGAGCCTGGGCCTGTGCGGACATTTTTTCAGCCTCCTCAACAAGCTTGGCCTGCAACTTCATTTCGCGCTGCATTTCCTCTTCGCTCAAGCGAAACTGCTTGATGTTGGGATGTGTTGCCAAGTCCCCCCAGTAGCGCAGCAATCGGTAGGGAAGCGGCATCGTAAAGACCGCGTCCTGAAGGTCTGACGGCACGGGATCGGGATCGAAGTCCGCCGATTCCCGCAGAACTTCCAATGCCGTGTCGATATTCACGGTTTCCCACTTATCATCACTCGGCCAAGGGTTTGGGCCGGCCACTGCCGTCTGACGCTGCAGCACAAAGTCGGTGTATTCAACCATCGAACTCGCTTCTGCATAGCTCAGATTCAGAGCCTTCATCACTCGTTCGACCTGTTCCTTAATGGGGATAATCGCACGCACTGCGACAAATCGCTTGCCGCGAGCTTCAATTCCCGATGACGCCATCTGCTGCATCCCCGGACCTGGCATTTCAGGGCCTGCAGAACCATGTGCACCTGACGGCCCTGGTCGGCGAGGCCCCGATTGCGGTGGCTGAGCGGTTCGAATTCCAAGCGGTGAAGGCGGCATAGGCCCAGTTCCGCCATGGGCTCCTGCCGGACCTGCGGTGGGACCAGCCGCGGTGGGATTTCCAGCGACCGGCTTCAGAGTTGAATCAGTTGATTCCGTTGTCGTTGCTGTGGGGGCCGTTCCCGTGCCTGCAGCCATTGCACCTGCCGGATCCATCATCCCCTTGCTCTGGGTGCTGACCTGCAACACGCACTGGCCACCTTCAGCGATCAGGTACAGTGGCACCATCAGATCTGGCTCACGTGCCTTCTCTTTTTTCCGATAAAGTGGCCAGAACATTGGAGTTGTGAACTCGTACTTCGACGTCGAGACCCCCGCCAGAACTTCCTGAGCCTGACCATTGAAGTTCACGAGCGCATATTGCTCGACTTTCGTCGCTGGCCAGACATTCTGCGGCGATGTGATCTTGTCGCTGGCAGTTGTCACCAGCGTCTTCAATTGCTCAGGGGTTTTGGCTGTGCGCGACCAGGAGGTCGTAGCAAGCACAGTTAGTACGATCAGCATGACAAAGCCCATGCCGATCTTTTCACCATGATTGATGAACAATCCCTTGAAGTCGATGTTCTTCAGTTTTTTCATGACAAGTTCCTTTGCTCAGTCATCACCAACGAGCGGAATCGGAAACGTTTTCTCAAATCAAGTATCAAACATCAATTGGCAGTGCCGGGTTTGGGCTCTGCTGGCTTGGGATCTGCAGCCTTAGGTGCGTCTGCTTTGGGCTCAGCGGGTGTCGCAGGATCTGGTTTGGGTGCGTTTGGATCAACGGGTGCTGGCGTCGCGGGTGTTCCATTGCCAGGAGCTGGGGTTGCAGGATCCGCCGGAGTCGTCGGTGTCACTTCTGGTGCTGCTGGGTTTGCGGGATCGGTCCCAGCAGGTGTTCCTGCTGCCGGAGGAACTTGTTCAGGCTGACCACCTGCTGGCTGCCCTGCTGGTGCTGGCTGTCCCGGTGCTGGAGCTCCCCCAGCCGGCGCCACTTCTGGCTTCACCTCTTTGTACAGAGTGAAAATTCCTGCGATTGAAACTCGCGCCATAAACGGCTCCTGCAGTGCATTCTCCAGCAATGCGATCGCAGCCGCAGCCTGGTTCATCGTCGCAGAATTCGTTCCTTCAGGGTTGTTCGGGTCAAAACCTGCGGTCCCCGAGGATGGTCCGGGCCCGCTGGAAGGAACCCCCATCGGTCCCGTTCCTCCAAATGAACTCAAACCGATTCCACCACCACCACCACCGCCACCTGAACTTGTACTGGTCAACAGCGATTGCAGGTTGATTGCCCCACTGGATCCGCCCCCCCCACCACCACCTGGGCCTGGGCCGAATCCGCCACCTCCACCGACGCCACCTCGGGTGTCGATTTCGTTGTCATGAATCCGAACCATCTGAACTCGAATGACTTCCACTGGCCATGGGGATTTGCCGTTCGCCGACAATTCCGCGATCAAACCCGGAATCTTCCGATGATCCATGACGAGTGTCATATAGAAACCGCGAGTCTTGAATGGGAGGGCGGCGTCATCTTCGATATACCGACGAGGGCCAGCCGTTCCTGCACCGGCGCCACCTGGCCCTGCACCCGGTCCACCACCGTGAGCAGCGCTTGGTCCAGCGGTCGGCCCGGCGGTTGGCATTCCCCCCGATCCAGGCCCGAATCCTCCGGGTGCTCCCCCCCCACTTTTCCCAGCGCCATCGTCACCAACATCTTCCTTCACGTCCCATTCGGAAGTTGTGATTCCTTGCCCACCGGCACGGGCTCCGCCACCAAACTCACTGGTTCCTCCAAACGAACCCGAATTGGGGGGTTGAGGTGCTCCACCACCATGTGCCCCTCCGCCTGGCATGCCCCCAGGCATACCACCAGGTCCGCCTGGTCCAGGCCCGCCTGGACCAGCGGCTGGTTTTCGCTGTGCGGCTGGAATCCCTCCGAACAATTTCAGGTTTTCGATGGCATGCACAAACGCATCACCACGCGAACCTTCAGGGCCACCGTTGATATCCAGAATTGTCCGCAACAGCGATTCAATCAGCCAAAGGTCTTCCTGAGCATCCCACATTTCAGCAGGTGAAGGAGCTTGTGCTCCCCATGTCCTTTGAGGCAGAACCTTTTCGGACTGGCCGAAAACAACAATTCCCGTACCGTAGAGTGGTTTGAAGGGTCGAACAAGTTCCCAGACGCGACGGACATCTTCGCCATAGGCCGTTCGATAGATTTCACGGCCACCCAGCGGGATTTCTCCACGATATCCGCCATTCCACGCAACGGGAGCTACCGTTTCGGGCCAGGTCATCCGGCTCTTCTGTTGGTCCCAGAGCCATGCCGCGGTCACTTTTAATGAACGATCCTGCTCTCCATTCACTGCGGAAAGCTTGGCTGTCCAATCGCGATTCGGGATCTCACCCGACGGAATGCTCTTGAAAGCCGTCTCCACTTTGTCAGTACGTGCCTTGGTCGTTGCAGCCAATGATCCGGTCGCCATCCACCAGCCGGTGATTGTCAAGATCATGCCGAGACCCAGCAGGATCCAGAACTTTTGCTTTAAAATGGGCTCAAGTCGTTCCATGGTCAGTTGCCTTATCTACTTGTCCACGAATCGTCGATTCGAATCTTTTCCACGAATTGTTGTTGACTCTAGCGCGGTGGGACAGGTCCTGATCCCGGAACAGGAGCCGGTGCTGGCCCAGCAGCAGGCGACCCTGCGGGAAGTGCCGGATTGATTCCAGGCGGTGTTCCTGCTTGCGTTCCAGGGGGTGTCTGAGCCCCAGGTATCGCACCGGGTGTTGTCGGCATCGTTCCCGGCATCGGAGTGGCCCCTGGCATTGCTCCGGGCATTGGAGTCGCACCCGGGACCGGTGCGCCCGGCGTTCCTGGAGTACCTCCAGGTGCAGCGGCTTCAGGTGGCAGCGGTTTACGGTCTGCTTTTGGAATCGGTGCCCAAGCAAATTGTACAGTGAACAACGTTTGCGGAATTTGAATCGGCTGGCTGGGCCCCCTGTCCGGTTCGCCCAAAACAGGTCGTATCCCCGGTCCAGTGCCAGCACCGGGACCAGGTCCGGTTGTGGGGCCAGGCCCGATGATGCCGCTACTCAGCGGTGGAGCAAACCCCGTCCCGGGCCCACCCCCCCCCGCCCGACCCGGATTTCGCCCATCCGTCGGACGACCGTTTGGAAAAAAATCGACAATTGTTGGCGTCGACGACTCCGAAATCGTGGCATGCGAAATCCCGATCATTCGGACCGGCGTTTCACTCACAACTCCACTGGAATCACGCTTGCGAACGATCCAGCTCTGCAGGTCTTTGAGCAATGTGTCGCGAACATAGTTCACGCCCATTCCCGTCGCCGGATTTGCCTTGTCCTCGTGGTAGTGCACACAACTCAACGTAAAGACATAGCCCGGCCCCTTGGGTGGAGTCTTCATATCTTCAGGAATCATGTAGCTCTTGACCCCTTCTGACATCCCTTTCGGGTCATTGAACCAGACGCCGAGATCATCATATTTCTTGGTTTGCATTCCCCGGATCGTGATCCGGTGCATCTTGGTGATTTCGGTTTCATCCATCTGTCGGCCGATATCACGTGGCAGGCATTCATCAATCGCCTTGTAAACTTCCATCCAGTTTTCACGTGTGTCGAGCATCCCAACCAGCTTACGGCCTGCCGTCCGCAGATCATTGTTCTTCTTTTCTTCGGCTGTGTAGGCCTGCTTCAGCCTATCGGCTTCGGCCACCAAGTCTGACGCCGCTTTTTCTTCAGCACCAAACCTGTTTTCGCTGACAGCCAGACAGACCGCTCCATACCCTGCGGCCGAAACTGACATCCCGACGAGTAATGCTGCCGCCGATGCCACAGCCCATGGCTTCTTGCGACGAACCTTTCGTTCGATCGCGATTTCGGGCGGCAACAGCGTCGTATGGATATCGGTCAGCTTGAGCGTCTGCAATGCCAGCCCGTAAGGGACGCAGAACGTCAGCAGGTTGTCCTGGAACAGCGGCGCGTTCAACACGTGGTCGCCTGCCAGTCCCTTGAACGTGTCGACTCGCTCGACTTCATATTGCAGGTTCTGCTGCAGGAATTTCTGCAAACCCGCCAGCCGGAATCCGTTGCCGACACCGATCAAGCGCCCAATCTTCGCACTGCGGTTAACGCTCGAGAAGAATCCGATCGAACGCTGGATTTCGGCCACATAGTCATTAAAGACTGGCCGCAAAGCCTGGAAGACGGCCCGCGGATCAGGAGACTTGGTCGCGTTGCACTTCAGATGTTCGGCTTTGGCGAACGTCAGCTTCATTTCTTTAGTCAGAGCCCGGGTGAAATGGTTCCCCCCGACCGGCATATTTCGAATCCAGATCTTCTTGCCGTTGGTCACCATCAACGTGGTGTTGTCGCAACCCATATCAACCACGACCGAATAGTCTTCTTCGTCGTTGCGAGGAGCCCCCAGGCGAACTCCCATCCGGTCGTAACAAAGGAAGTTGTAGAGCGCCAGCGGAGCAATCTGGACGACTTCGATCTCCACCTTTTTGGCGAGGAAAGGCGCCATGTGATGCAACACCTGCTCGCGTTTCATCGCAAACAGGCCAACTTCACCATCGAGCACAAATCCGCTTTCTTCGACTCCGCCACCCAAGGTCTGGAAATCCCAAATCACTTCTTCCAAAGCAAACGGGATCTGCTGCCGCGCTTCGTACTTGACGATTTCCTTGACGCGACTGGCCTCAACCGGCGGCAACTGAATGAACTTCGCCAAGGCTGTTTGACCGGGCAGACTGATCGAAACCAGATCCCCGACAACAGGGTTGCGGGACAGAAACGTGTCCAGAGCCTGGCGGATCAGTTCGTCAGGTACCGCGTCCGGCTGACTGAGCAACTTCGGATGGGGAACATAGTCAAATGCGACAGCCACGACCTGCTGAGCCGCTTCGGCGTATCGCAGCTTAATGGCCTTCAGACCCGCTTGACCGATCTCAATGCCCCATGCCGATTGAGCGTCTGCCATGATCGTGAACCCCTGATAACCCGGTGGAAACAGTCACCAATTTGCCGCAACCGGAAATACTAAAATCACTTCTGCCGCAGAATCCCACGGGAAGTGCCTAACATTTGATTGATCAGTCTGAAATTCCGCGATGTGAACTGCCGCGGTAAGAATTCGCTCGACTTTTTGAAGTGATTCATGCGTCTCTCGAACCGGCGAACCGCAGCCCCGAACCAGCACTCCATTTCGTAACACCAAGCTATACTAGCGGTTTAACGCAATGTCAACTGGCCACAGGTCGTACTCTCCGAACTTCTCTGATTCCTGGCCCGCCGTCAGTACGACGTAGCGTTACAGGGAAAGTTCCAAAAATCTGACAAATGTCCAAAATTCTCTTTCACCAACCGCTAATTTTTGCATAGTTGCCCGGTTTGCGCGGTTGAAAATCCAAACCGGACGCTGGCGCGTTCCGGCTGATGCCTTTCAGAAATTCAGGTCTCTTCGCGACCCCGCAACAAAGCTCTTGGCGTTATCATCATCGTTGCCAGACCTGCCGCTCCACTACATGATTGCGGATTCCAGCGAACAATTTCCCCCTCCCACGGGGTAACCTGACATCCGTACCGCCGGGGCGGACTGGTACACTATCGAATCCCTGCCCGCTGACTTGCGTTGATCGTTTTCTCTCCCGAAGAATCCATAGATCCTATGAGCCTGCAAGACATCGTCATCCTGATTCCCAGTCATAGCCTGGAAGATTTTCCGACCGAACAAACGGATCTCCCCGCGGCCAGCCTGCTCAATTCGTTTTCCGTCGCCTGGCATCCGGCTCTGCTTGCCGCCGCCGAAACCCTGCCGCGCTGGCGTCGAGCCGACGAACCGACTGCCGCCAATTCCACGCAACTGATCTTCGCCCCGACCGTCTGCGATGACTGGTTGCCCCACAACTGGATCGAAGAAACACGCACGACCGGCGCCACCGTTATTTCCGGATTTCATGACCGGACCGAAATGGAAACGGCGGCACTGATGGTCCTGCCAGAGCCCTGCCCCGTCGCACCAGGACTGGTCGCCGACTTCTACTCCCTCGGCTTCTGCTGGCTCCAGGTCGAATTGCTGTCGCGGCACATGCGTAACTTCAGCAATGTCGACGAGGGACGCCTGCACCAAAAGGCCATTGCCGCAGCACGTGCCGCTGTCGCCGACGATATTGAAACCGCCGAGACCCACCTGCGCGGCTGCTTCGAATTGCTCCTCGAAGCCCGCGAACGGTTCTACCCTGTCGAATGCTATCTCATTGACCTCTGCCTGACCTTTAACGATCTACCGGCAGATCGGTTGATCGAGGAGCTTGCCCGCGAAGTTCCGATGAGTCTGCTGGCAACGGCAGCTGACATGCAGACCTTATGCGATAAAACTCCCGCGATCCGCGACGCGCTCGCCGCAGCCTGTCATGCACAGCGGGCGTGTATCGTCGGCGGTGAAGAACGCGAAACGCCGTTGCCCTTGCTCCCGCTTGAATCCGTGATCTATCAATTTCAGGCTGGGTGCCAGCATTGGCGAGACTTGGTCGGAGATTCTCCCACTGTCTGGGGACGCCGTAAATACGGTCTCAGCACCTTGATGCCGCAAATCCTCCTGAAACTGGGAATCAAGGCAGCGATGCATGTTGTCCTTGATGACGGGATTTACCCGGACCACGAGTACACCAAGCTGAGGTGGCGTGGATGTGATGAATCGATTGTCGATGCCCTCAGTCGAATTCCACTCGCTGCCGACAGTGCCTCCAGCTATCTGCGTTTCCCCGTGCGGATGTCCGAATCCATGGATCACGATCAGGTGGCGGGCCTGATTTTCGCCCGCTGGCCCGATGTCTCTGCCCCCTGGTACGAAGACCTGCGTCGTTCGCAGAAATATGCACCGGTCCTGGGGCGGTTTGTGACCCTGAAACGCTTCTTCGAATCGACCGAACAGCCGGGGCACT
>CAIWEX010000193.1 GCA_903911795.1 uncultured Schlesneria sp. | reverse complement strand
GGAGCGTCAACGAATCCCAACAGTCGGCTTCCACAATAGACGCCAACAGTCCCTGACCGCGGTGACGGCTTCACCTCCCCTTTGTCCCACCAGTACGACCATGCCGAGATCGCAATCTGATAGCGTCCCGGATGGACGGGAGCATAGTTGAAGCGTCCATTGAAGGACTCGCCAAATGTGCGAGTCATCCCAACGGTACTTCCTTCTTTAAAAGCCCCGTCTTTTTCAGCCTCACCCAACCCTTTGTACTTGCCGCCAAACTGCCATTTTCCATTCGGGTAATTTCCGTCAGCGTTGGTGGCCGACGGCATCGGAAAACGCGAATCGTCATATTTCATCTCGGGGGTGAGCATGATGGCATCGCCGCCACTCATCAGGACTTTGTAATCATACTGGTGATTGGCATACAGCGTCCGTCGCTCGACTTCAGGCGGCACCGACCATTTTGCCACCGCAGCCATGAGAGCCTTATCGATCGCTTCGCTGTACTTCGCCAGCAACACCGGCGAGACATCCAGTGCGGCAGCGGTTTTCGTATATCCGTCCGCTCGACCATCTTCAGGGAGTAATTCCTGGACTTCGATCCACGGAACATCGAGCAGGTCACGCAGCGTATTTTCGAATTCGGCCCGATTCATCCGCCGGACGACGCTGCGACCATTCTTGCCTCGGCGGTTCGTCACTTCATCCGCCAGAGTTCGATTCAGCCAGCCAAGTGCAGGGGCCAGTTCTTCGGCCTTGGGACGCGGTGATTCCTTCGGCGGCATTTCGCCCGACTCAATCCGATCATGAATCCGAACCCAGCGCAGATACGTCGGCAGATCTGCCAGATTGGCCTGCAGCACACTCAGATCCAGTCCCCCTTTTTTCGACTGTGCATCATGACATTCGAGGCAATGCTTTTCGAAGAAGGACTTCACATCGCCGGGAACTTCAGCGGCAGACAGTAAACTCGCTGTAAGAACTGACGCAGCAAGCACACAGACCAGAGACAAACATTTTGGAAGAGTTTTCTTCCGCCCCACGGATGCGGGCCGGAAGTTTGCAGATCGCCACGACATCGATTTCTCCGGGATGCGCGAAAGTAATCGCGAAAATGGAACACATAAGAGCTTACGAATTTCGGCAGCAAATCGACAGCGAGCGGCGTCGGAATCGACTGTTGCAGCGTCAAGGAATTCGGAGCGAATCTGTGGGTATTTCCTCGTCCATCGTATGGCTTTCTCATGGAAGACCCGGATTTTACTTGTGATCACAAATGTCGCTGATTGAGCGTGTTGGGCGATTACGACGACGAACCCCTTGCTCGTTGGTATCGAGTTTGCATATTGTGAAGGGAGTTCAACCCTGTTTACGAGATCTGTGAGTCGACCTGCGGAGACCGTCTGTGCATTCCCCGACCCCGCGCGAAGTTCTGGCCTTGTGTCGAGAGAAGGAAGTCCGAGCCGTAGATTTGCGGTTCATGGATTTTCCGGGGACTCAAAAACACTTCACAATTCCCGTTACTGCCTTGTCCGAGAAGAGTTTCGAGGACGGGTTCGGGTTTGACGGTTCGTCCATTCGCGGCTGGCAGGCGATCAACGAAAGTGACATGCTCGTCGTTCCTGACCCCGGAACAGCGTTTGTTGATCCGTTTATGTCGCAGACTCTGGTCATGACCTGCAATATCCAGGATCCGATCACGCGCGAGGACTATGCCAAAGATCCGCGCAATGTTGCCCGCAAAGCTGAGAACTACATGAAGTCGACCGGACTGGCCGACTCGGCCCAGTTTGGTCCCGAAGCGGAATTCTTTGTGTTTGATGATGTTCGGTTCGATCAGAACGAGCACGAAGCCTACTACCACCTCGACAGCATTGAGGGGCAATGGAACCGTGGGCGGGTCGAGGCACGCGGAAATAATGGGCAGAAGGTTCGCTACAAGGAGGGATATTTTCCACTTCCCCCTGTCGATACCCTGCAGGATCTGCGAACGGAAATCATGCTGACTCTGCAGGACTGCGGCGTCGCCGTCGAAGCCCAGCACCACGAAGTTGCCACTGCCGGCCAGTGCGAAGTCGATATGCGGTACGCCCCCCTCGTCAAGACCGCCGACAATCTGCTCCTCTACAAATACATCGTGAAAAACGTCGCAGCCCGCCACGGCAAGTCGGCGACATTCATGCCCAAGCCCCTCTGGAACGACAACGGATCGGGCCTGCATCTCCATTTTTCATTATGGAACGGAGCAACAAACCTTTTTGCTGGTTCAGGTTACGCCGGATTATCAGAAACCGCACTGTTCGCGATCGGCGGCATCCTGCACCACACCGCCTCACTGATGGCGTTCTGCTGCCCGACCACAAACAGCTACAAACGACTGATTCCCGGCTTCGAAGCCCCAATCAACCTGACTTACAGCAGTCGAAATCGTTCTGCCGCGATCCGGATTCCCGTTCACACCCCTCGACCGGAAAACAAACGGATCGAATTCCGTTGCCCGGATGCGTCGTCAAACGGCTACCTGGCCATGGCAGCCGTGCTGATGGCAGCACTCGACGGGATTCAGCGCCGAATCGATCCCGGCCGACCACTCGACAAGGACATTTACGACCTGGCACCTGACGAATTAACCGATGTCCCTAAGACACCCGCTTCATTGGAAGAATCGCTGGCCGCTCTGAAGAAGGACCACCAATACCTGTTGCGAGGTGATGTCTTCACGGAAGACGTGATCGATACCTGGATCTGGTACAAGACCGAAAAAGAAATCGACGCTCTGCGCCAGCGCCCACACCCCTACGAATTCGCCATGTATTACGACATCTGATCGGCATCGCGGTTCCCACAGGGGTGAACATTTGTCACAATTCCGATGCGTTGTTCCGTGACGTGAGATTGTCAGGATTCCGTTGAGGCGTGTGATGTTTTCACTGATGGCGACTTCCGATCAGAAATGCGATTCAGTTTTTCGTTCGCTGTTTTTTGTGATGGGCCTGCTGGGCCACGTGTTGCTGATCGGGTTCTGCCGTGCGGACGAACCAGCCGCCGATCAGATTCGCCACTTTGAAACGTCGGTCCGACCGTTGCTGGTCGAACATTGTTTTAAGTGCCACAGCGCGACGAAGCAGTGGGGATCATTGCGACTGGATTCACGCGACGCGTTGCTCAAGGGTGGCGACACGGGAGCAGCCATTGTTCCTGGGCAACCTGAAAACAGCCTGCTGGTGAAAGCCATCCGGCACGTCGACAACGAATTGAAAATGCCTCCCGCTCCCAAGGAAAAACTGTCCGATCGTCAGATCGCCGACATCGTCTTGTGGATTAAACAAGGAGCCGTGTTCCCCGAGGCCAAGCCCAGTGTGGCTCGCAACCGCGATCCAGGACATTGGGCATTTCAGCCGCCAAAACTTGCTTCCGCACCCGATGTTCAAAATACCGCTTGGCCTCAATCGGAACTCGATCGGTTCATCCTCGCCCGACTCGAACAGGCACAACTGGCTCCTGCCGGAATTGCCGACAAACGAACATTGCTGCGGCGGATCACATTCGATCTGATTGGGTTGCCTCCGACTGCGGATGAAATAGCGGACTTTCTGGCGGATGACAGTCCCGATGCCGTCGCCCG
>CAIWEX010000192.1 GCA_903911795.1 uncultured Schlesneria sp. | reverse complement strand
GTCTGGTTTCGAATGTCGTCGACAAGGATACTCAGGAAAAGATCGACGTCGTCAAAGCCAGGTTGATCCGAAGCTTCGGATACAACGACGAATCGGCGACCGACGTACTACAATATGTCGCCAGCATTTTTGCACGTGGTGACGCCAAACGAGATCTGCCCAAATGACGATTGCTTCGCAACCCGCTGATCAAAGTCTTGTGCCACAGTCGCAGCGAGGCGACTGGACATGGGAAATGGTCTCGATGTATCCACGCCAGGGAGATTGGACCGAAGCGGAATATCTGGGACGAGAATTCGACGGACTCGTCGAGTTTGTCGATGGGATGCTGGAGTTCCATTCGATGACAACATTCCCTCATCAGGATCTGGTTGCGGCGCTGTACAAGTTACTCGACCGCTTCATCGGGCCACGGTCCCCCGCTGAAGTTTATTTCTCGCCCATTCGTGTCCGAACAACAAACGGCAACATACGGGAACCGGATGTCGCATACATTCAGGCATCGCGAATTGTCGACCGCAAGCAGCCTTCGGCAGGGGCTGACCTGGTCATGGAAGTCGTCAGCGAAGCCACGCGTGATCGCGAACGGGACTATCACATCAAACGTGAAGAGTACGCCGCCGCAGGAATTTCAGAATATTGGATCGTCGACCCGCAGGCTCGCATGATTACCGTTCTGACGTTGCAAGAGGGACGTTACCAGATCCATGGCGAATTCAAACCGGGGATGATCGCATCCTCGATCCGGCTGCCCGGTTTTACAGCGAACGTGGCGGAATTGTTTGGCATGACGACTGGCTGAGAATCCAGCGCCGACCTGATTCACAAACCAGGACGAATCCCCATGACCCGTTCCATCGATCGTGACAACCAGCGATTCAAGGAAATTGTCCGGGGGAAGGTCCGGCAAGGGCTGAAGAAGTACATTACCCACGGTGAAATCCTGGGCCGCAAGGGACGCGAAACCGTCAGCATCCCCGTCCCCAATATCGAGATCCCGCACTTTCGCCACGGTAACAAAGGTTCGGGGGGAGTTGGTCAAGGAGAAGGGGAACCCGGTCAGCCGATCGGACGAGGTGAGGATGCTGATGGTCACGGGGAACCAGGCGATGAACAGGGTCAGCACATCCGGGAAGCGGAACTGACGATCGACGAACTGGCTCAGATGCTCGGTGAAGAATTGCAGCTGCCTGCGATTCAGCCCAAAGGACAGGATACGATCAAGGCGATCAAGACTCGCTACAACAGCATTCGCCAGACAGGTCCCGATTCTCTTCGCCATTTCAAACGGACCTACAAGCGAGCCCTCCGCCGACTGATTGCATCGAGTGAATACGACCCACTCAAGCCGATGGTCGTGCCGACTCGAGAAGACGAGCGATTTCGATCCTGGACTGAAGTCCCGCTGCCTCAGGCGAACGCTGCCGTGATCTACATCATGGACGTTTCCGGCTCGATGACCGACGATCAGAAAGAGATCGTCAGGACCGAAGCCTTCTGGATCGACACATGGTTAAAAAGTCAGTACGACGGCTTACAGCGACGCTATGTCGTCCATGACGCGGTTGCCCACGAAGTCGATGAGGACACGTTTTACCGAGTCCGTGAAAGCGGCGGCACGCGAATCTCGTCAGCATATGTCGCGGCAAAGACGATCATCGAACGTGACTTTCCCCCGGCCGACTGGAACATCTACATCTTCCAGTTTTCCGATGGCGACAACTGGGGTGAAGACAACACGACCTGCCTGCGAGTCATCCAGCAGGATTTTCTGCCCATCTGCAACCTGTTCTGTTACGGCCAGGTCGAAAGCCCGTACGGGTCTGGCGATTACCTGAAGGAACTACGCCGTATCAATTCGAGATTCGAAAACCTGATCCTGTCCGAAATCAAGAACAAGGACGGCATCTACGAATCAATCAGGACGTTTCTCGGCAAAGGGAAGTAGGCTCAGCCGGACATTCCCCGCAGCACAATTCCCAGAATGCCGCACGCGATCAGTGTTACGTGCATTGGCTGTTTCATAGCAAACGTCAACAGCATTGCCACCGAAGCGATCAGCATGGCGGCGCTCTTCAGTGAACTCAGGTCTGGGACAAGAAGTCTCAGCAGTCCATAATGCTGCTCGTCCACAGTTCCAAACAAAGTTTGAATTGCGAACCAGACCGCCAGATTGAGAACGACTCCGACAACCGCGGCTGTGATTGTCGAAAGGCTCGCCGATAGCTGTTCGTTGGTACGTAATCGATCCACCCACGGGCCGCCGAGAAAGATCCAGTAGAAACAGGGGACGAATGTGACCCACGTCGTCAGAAGTGACCCCAGGATCGCCGCAGTGATCGGTGAGAATGGTCCCGAATGACGGTAGGCTCCCATGAATGCGACGAATTGGACAACCATGATCAAGGGGCCTGGAGTGGTCTCGGCCATGCCAAGACCATCAAGCATTTCACCCGGTCGCAGCCACCCGTAGTGATCGACCGCCTGCTGCGCGACGTAGGCCAGCACCGAATAGGCTCCTCCGAAGGTCACGACCGCCGCCTTGCTGAAGAAGACTCCTTCGTGCAACAAGACTGATTCCGAGCCCAGCGTCTGCCAGACGAGAATCAACGGGCCGAACCAGAGCGGCAAAGCGATAGCACTGACAACGAAAGCGTGTCGCCAGGAAGGTTGGATTTCGACCAGCCGGATCCGAGGTTGCGAATGAGCGCCTGGTTTCTCGACATTCGATGAACTGTGCCCCTTTAAGTTGACAAACGTTTTGGGAGCAATCCAGCCGCCGACATAACCCGCAATCCCCGCTGTCAAAATCAACACGGGAAACGGAACGTGGAAGAAGAACAACGCGGCAAATGACAACAGGGCAATGACGGTCATCGTCCAGTTCTTCAGAACACGCTTTCCGATTCGCAGAACCGCTTCAATCACAATTGCCATGACGGCTGGCTTCAAACCGAGAAAGAGTCCCTGTATGAGAAACACCTGCTGGAAGCAGACGTAACAAAGACTCAATGCCATGATCGCGACGAGACCCGGAAGGATGAACAGTCCACCTGCCAGCAATCCGCCGCGTGGGCCGTGCATCAACCAGCCGATGTACGTCGCCAGTTGCTGAGCTTCCGGACCAGGAAGCAACATGCAGAAATTGAGAGCATGCAGAAACCGCGGTTCACTGAGCCATTTCTTTTCTTCGACGATAATCCGGTGCATGACTGCGATTTGACCTGCAGGCCCACCGAAACTCAGCAAAGCCACGCGACTCCACGTCAAAAAGGCTTCGCGCCAATTGACCCGAATGCCCTCGTCTGCTGATGATTCGGGCAAGACGGAATTCATGGTTTACGGCTTCACAGATTCAGGGACAGGTTCCGGAGCGGGTAAGCGAACGCGATCGGTTCGATCGATCTGCATGACTTTACCGTCCTGAACAATCACCGTCACGTGGCCATACCGCAATCCACTTAATGCCTGCACAATGGCCTGGAGAGCCGCCTCGGGCAACCCTGCGTCGGTCGTTGGTGATGGCAGATTCACGTTCATGGTGGGGATCCCAGTCTCTTATTTTCGAAGCACCGCACGAGGATCGATTCGAAGGGGTTAGTGACCTGTCAGGCCAGTACCTGGGGTTGATGATGCGCGGCAAAGATGAATGTCTTCGGGGCCACCTGACACCTGCATGAAGTCATCACAAAACCCTAGATGGAATAATCGTCCGGCAGGAACACTCGGACTCGTTTAGGAGTCGCGTAGAGGTCTTCTCCAGGCCGAACCTTCAGTTCACCATACTGACCGGGCGACAGATCAACATTCAGGGCCGCTCCTGCCGCAGACAACAGGCGGACTCGTATCACCGGCCCCGCCGGATTCACATGGACAACTCGGACCGACAGGCTGGTATCACCCTGTGGAGACCGGTGTAACTCGACTTCGTGAGGTCGGACATACGCCGTGGCATCACGAGATTCCGTCTGCTGGTATTCGGGATACTCGACGGCAATTCCCCCCAGATGCATTTGTCCTGCTTCCAGCCGACCATGGAACACGTTGACGTGCCCGAGGAAGTCCATCACGAATGGCGTTGCTGGGTGATCGAAGACATCCTGCGGTGAACCGGCCTGTTCGATGTTCCCCTGCCGCATGACAACCACCTGGTCCGCGACTTCAAACGCCTCTTCCTGATCATGCGTCACGAAGACGGTGGTAACATGCATTTCTTCGTGCAGGCGCCGCAGCCATGTTCGCAGTTCCTGTCGAACTTTGGCATCGAGTGCTCCGAATGGTTCGTCGAGCAACAGCAGGCGCGGCTTCACGGCCAAGGCTCGAGCGAGAGCCACGCGTTGTCGCTGTCCTCCAGACAACTCAGAAGGATACCGAGATCCGAGTCCTTCCAGGCGAACCAGATGCAACAGTTCGTTCACGCGTGTCTGAACTTCGTCATTCGGCGTATGTCGAACTCGCATCCCGAAGGCGACGTTTTCGAAAACACTCATATGCTTGAAAAGGGCATAGTGCTGGAATACGAAGCCGACTTCACGCTCACGAGCAGAAAGTTGCGAAACATCGGAATCCTGCACGTGAATACTGCCCGTGTCCGCCTGTTCCAGGCCCGCGATAATTCGCAGTAGCGTCGTCTTTCCCGATCCCGATGGGCCAAGTAGTGCCAGCAGCGAGCCTGATCCGACTTCCAGGCTGACGTTGTTCAATGCAGTAAATGCGCCGAACCTTTTGCTGACATTTCGAATACTGATACTCATGTGTCAAAATCCCTTTGAGTTCACGACTCGTTTTCACGACTCAGTGTTTTCGCGAGTGGCTGCCATCTGTTGAGCGATGTAACGCTCCAGCATGTATTTGCCTGCGAGGGTGACCAGGGCCATCAGCGTCAGCAGCGAAGCAACGGCAAATGATCCGGGGTTGTTATATTCCTGAAACAGTTTCTCGACTCGCAGTGGCATCGTGTCTGTCTCACCCGCAATGCGGCCTGAGACAACGTAGACGGCTCCAAACTCACCGATCGCTCGAGCGTGGCACTGGATGATTCCGTAAACGAGACCCCATTTGATATTCGGCAATGTGATCCGCCAGAAGAGTTGCCAGGGGGATGCTCCCAGGCTGACCGCTGCGACTTCTTCTTCACTTCCGAGTGATTCCATCAGCGGAATCAATTCACGAGCGACAAACGGAAGTGTCACGAATGTTGTTGCCAACAACAGGCCAGGCCAGGCGAAAATCACCTTGATTCCCATCTGTCGCAATGAGGGACCCAGATAGCCCTGCATTCCGAACAACAGGACGAACATCAATCCGACAACGACGGGTGAAATGGCGAACGGAACGTCCAGCAGGGTGACCAGCAGGGTTCGGCCAGGAAACTTGAAGCGAGTGATCGTCCAGGCGGCAGCCAGCCCGAACACGGTGTTCAGTAGAACTGCCAGTGGAGCGACGGTCAGCGTCAGAAAGATCGAATGACGCGTGTCGGGATCGTGCCACAAGTTCTTGACGTAGCCTTGCCAGCCTTCGGCAAACGCCTGGACAAAAACGTAGGCCACGGGAACCAGGATCAGCAACCCGATCACAGCATAGGCTGCCCCGATCAGAAGCACTCGCAGCCATAGTGGTTCATCGGCCACCAGTCCACCAGCGGACTTCTTCGTCCGTACTCCACTAGGATGCATAGCGGCGACTCCTTCGTTCCAGCCAGTTGACCAGTGCCAGTGACGCCAGTGACATCCCCATCAGCACGATCGCAATCGCCGTCGCTTCGGCGTAGGCGAACTGCTCCAGTCGAGCCACGATCAGGAACGGCGCGATCTCGGTCTTGAATGGCATATTGCCAGAGATAAAGATCACCGAGCCGTATTCACCGAGGCCCCGAGCAAACGAGAGAGCAAATCCTGTCATCAGACTCGGTTGAAGAGCGGGGAAAAGGACTCGCCACATCGTTTGCCAGCGACTGGCACCCAGCATCGCCGCAGCCTCTTCCGCCTCGCCTTCGAGACTTTCCAGAACGGGTTGGACGGTGCGGACGACAAACGGAAGACCGACGAAGACCAGGACGATGACAATTCCCAGTCGCGAATAAGCACCTTGTATCCCGAGTGGAACCAGGAACTGGCCATACCAGCCGTTCTTGACCAGCAGTGCGGAATAGACCAGCCCGGCAACCGCAGTGGGTAGGGCAAACGGCAAATCGATGAGAGCATCCAGAAATCGGCGTCCGTAAAAGTCGTAACGGACAAGCACCCATGCCAGCAGCAACCCGATCAAGACGTTGATCAGTGCCGCGACGGCAGAGGCCCCGAAACTGAGCATGTACGTTGCAACGGCTCGCTTCGTCCAGACAGCCCCCAGGAATTCGGCAGGCGTGAGAGTTGCGGCCTTGAAGAGGCACGCCACCAGTGGCAGTACCAGCAACAAGGTGAGCACAGTAAGCGTGTATCCCAGGCTGATTTCAAAGCCTGGAAGAACGCGTGGAGATTTTGCCATCAAGAGCCTCCCGTGGACGGGTCAGCGGAGTGGGATTGGTCGGATGTCGGACACCATCCAGATTCATCGAATCGTTTTGCCCGCGATCGATGTTCAGTCTGGATTCAGCATCTAAGGGAAACTTCACGCAGCAGGTCGCCGCGCATTCGGGTTACTTCGACTGATAGATCGTGTCGAATAAGGCCCCTTCAGCGAAGAACTTGGCTTGGGCGTCATCCCACCCTTTGGAAATCTCGGTGATTGAAAAGAGCTTGATTTCGGGGAATTGGTTGCGATGTTTCGCGAGGACATCCGCATTGGTCGGACGATAGAAGTGCTTCGCAATGATCTCTTGCCCTTCTTGCGTATACAAAAACTTCAGGTAGGCCTCAGCAACTTCGCTCGTCCCTTTTTTCCCGGCGTAGTCATCAACGACGGCGACATGGGGCTCTGCCAGGAAGCTGCGGCTTGGATAGATGATCTCCAGGTCCCCCTTGCTTTCAGCGACTTCCAGATGCGCTTCGTTCTCCCAGGTCAGGTGAACATCTCCCTGACCTTTCTGGGCAAATGTCGTGGTGGCTCCACGAGCACCGGCTTCAAGAGTCGGTGTCCGCTGATAAATCTGGGTGATGAACTCTTTCGCCTGATCTTCAGTACCGCCGTTTAAGATCACGCTTCCCCAGGCAGCCAGAAACGCCAGTTTTCCATTGCCCGAGGTCTTCGGGCTGGGAGTAATGATTTCGATATTTGACTTGACCAGGTCCGGCCAGTCCTTGATCCCCTTGGGATTCCCTTTGCGGACAACAAACACGATCGTGGAGGTATAAGGGAGGCTGCGGTTGGGGAATCGATCCTCCCAACCCTCTTTGATCAACCCCTTCTTCCGCAGTTGATCGGTGTCTGACCAAAGTGCCAGAGAAACGACATCCGCTTCCAACCCGTCAATTACGGACCTCGCCTGACTCCCTGACCCACCATGGGACTGCTTGATGGTGACCGTATCACCAGTCTCCTTGGAGCGGGCGGCTGCGAACGACGAATTGAGTTCCTTCCACAATTCGCGTGTCGGATCATACGAGACGTTCAGCAAATTGACGGCGACCCCTGACTTTCCGGAGTTTGACGTCCCGGAATTGGGTGTTGAACCTGAGTTGCAACCCAGAAACAAAACCAAAAGCAGGAGGGCTGAAGCGGCAGCGAATCTCATACGAACTCCAAACTGAGCAATTGTCAAGTTGTCGAATTCTTTAAACTATTATTGCAATGCGTGTTACAACTCAGAGGCCTCTTCGCTGCCACCGAATTCTCAGTGGCAGGACTTTCGCATCCTGTTGCAACTTCCAAAGACAGTGCTTCTATCGGCCAGCGATAACGCGCCGCACAATAACTAGCACCGACTTGGTGATAGTTTTATTCGTTGCGGTCGGTATGTCAATGCAGAATCGGCACGATTTGCTAACCACAGCCAAAAAACGGCGAAAGTCGCCCCTGACGTCGTTGAAAGCAGAGTGACTGCGAAACGGGTACTCTACCCCTCCTACAGTTGGGATCTCCGGCAGAACATGACGGCATGTTCTGCGGTTTCGCCACTCCCCGTCGATTTCACTCTTCACTGCAAATAGTGCGGCCGATCACGATATTGATTGCCTGAAAAGCAATCCGGGCTGAAATTCCGTCTGAATCGAGGAGGCTGACTTTAATGCGACATCTCCTGGCAATCGCCTGCGTGGTCTCTCTCCATGCCTTCCCGGTTCTGGCGCGGGACGTCTTTGTCGACAATGCCATTGGCGATGACCGTTACGATGGCCTGCTGGACCACGTGATTGATTCGGCGAGTGGGCCTGTTCGAACTTTGAGACGGGCCATGGAAGTCGCCCGGTACGGTGATCAGATTGTCCTGACACGTCCCGGAGCGGTCTACTTTGATTCGTTGTCCCTGACCGGTAAGCGACACAGCGGATCGGCCAACATTCCCTTTACGATCAATGGAAATGGCGCGACGCTCAGTGGACTCAGACAAGTCCCGCCTGAGGGGTGGCGCCAGACCGGACCAGATCTCTGGAAACTGACACTGACGCGCAAAGGATACTACCGATTGCTGCGAGATGGGCAGCCGCTCCCCGAGTTTCGCCGGGAAAATGGAGGTGACCACCCGTTCGCTAATCTCAAGGTGGGAGAATGGACAGCGTGGGAGGGTAGCCTGTATCTCAAATCCGATGAAGATCATCCCCCGGCAACTCAATCCATTACCTACTCAGCCGAGCAAACGGGACTCTCGCTGTACCAGGTCGAAAACGTCCGAATCGTTGACTTGACTCTGCGCGACTTTCGTTTTGATGGCCTGCACGCTCAAAACATGTGCAGCAACGTCAAACTCGAAAACGTCAACTGCATCAATAACGGCCGTGCAGGACTGGCTGTAAGTGGCTCATCACAGATTGAAATGACGGGCGGAAAAATCCAGGCCAACGGCCGATTTCCAATCCTGATTTCCAATAAAGCCGGCGTCGAACTTAAAGACGTCTCCACCGACGGAGAACCGACCCTCAACCCATAACCTCTGTCGCTGAGGGTTGATCGCTGAAAGCGGTCAGCTTCAAAAAACAAACAGCCCAAAGGAGCAACCTTTGGGCTGTTGTTTTTGAATCAGCGAACTACTTCGCCTTTTTCACTTCAAAACCCTTGGCGAATGCAGCGTCACTGAAGACGAGTGCAGCTTGTTCATCACCCTTGGCAGCGGCGACCTTGCCCTGGCACTTTTCGCAGCAGAAGCCAACCTTGACGCCACCAACGTCAACCGTTGCGTCTGCATTCAGAGGACCACCGGACAGAGGGCACTTGCCCTGAGTGGCCTGGCCGGTTGCTGCCAATTGCTGATTGGCCTTGGTGGCAAACTTGGCGGTGTCCTTGGTGAAGGCGCCGGGGCAGTTGCCACAGCAGAAGTAGACCTTGCCACCCTTGTAATCAGCGGTCTTGTCTTCCAAAGCTGGCTTGCCAGAAATAGGGCAGGTCGCCTTGAATGCCTTGGCCTTTTCTTCGGCGGCATATGCCACCAAGCCAATGGCCAGGACTGCGGAACAAACGATACTCAATCGGGAAATGGACATGAGAGAACCTTTCATAGGTCATTCAACGAAGAACAAATATCCAGGCACCAATTACCTGGAACATTAGCAAGGGGAAATCCCTCGTGTGAGAGTTCGAGCGAACAGCCCGAATTCGAAAGTTGCTTACTGAGCGTTGATGGATCAACCAATCACGCCAGCCAGCGACAGAGCAGCGCACAGCGCACAGGAGCATCAGGTGGAGCACCCGGTCTGACCGCCCTCTGCCAATGCATGGAGGGTTGAGGGGGTGTCAATTGATCCGCAACCGCAATCGCGGGGATCACATCCTGAACAGATGACTTCAGTTCGAACTGGCGCAAGGCGATGACAGGTGCGGAGTCGACCTTGGGTCGACAACGACAGGGCGAAACCGGATGGCATTCTGGAGTCTGTTGATCTGACAGCGATGGTGCTGATTTGGAAGCAGCACGATTCGCACAACACGATTTTTTAGAGGGAGCCGCTTTCGCTAGTGATTCCTTGGCGGCACAACACTCTCCGCTCTTCTGGGTCAGCTTTCGAAAACAGCAACAGGTCCCCCCGATCCAAGACGGAGTCAGCATGCTGACTGCGAGGATCATTCCGATCAACCGATTGGCAAGGAAGCCCGATTGCATGGCGGAAGTTCTGAGGGATGAAAAGTGTCGAGTGAACAACGTTTAAGAATAATACCAGAATTCTCATTCGCGAGAAGCAGGATTATCAAAATTCCGATCGCACTGCCGCGAATTCAGCCTCGCCCGTGTTCGGCGCGGGTCTCCTGACCCCGCCGAATCACCCGACCGAAGGTCTCCAATCTTCTACGAAACAGAGTCGCAACTGTAGTCAGTGAAAGTCGATTTCGGCGGCATCCTTTTTCCTGGAGTCAGACACCAGATTGCGGTCGGTTAACGGCAGCGCCGTTGACGACGTGATCGCCGGGACGTTTAAGTCGATGGAATCGCCTTTTTTTCGGCCCAGAGTATCGATCCGTGATTTCTCACCCTGTTCATTACGGATCGACCGAAATGCGGGTCCGTCCGATTTAGGCTTTCGCCCCTTCAATTCCAGGCCGAGCCATGGCATCTTCGATGTGCTGTCAATTGACATGCTTTTAGTGCCGACGGCACATCCGGGAGTGACACAGATCACAAACCCCAGACAAACCACAGCGATCCCCAATTGGTTTTGACGCACCCGCGATCTCATCGCACGCCCTCAACAGTCATTCACAACCAGATCTGATCGACACTCGAAAAAGCCCACCCAGAAGTTCGGTGGAAACCAAATCGCCTCATATCAGGTTGTTCAATTTTGGTGAAGAGAGGTTTTTGCACGGTTTTCCCCGTCTGCCGAACATTCTGGACTTTTCGGCTTCCAGCGGGATGGCAAAGTTTTCATCCGGCGTCCCGGATGCTAGACTCTGCAGGGTATAGTCTGGCAAGCGTTTTCGATTTCTCGGCGCAAGTCTTGAGAAATCTGGCGTATCCTTTTGCGATAACTCAAGTTTAGACTACCGGAATGGTCGATTGACCAAGCTGGAGTCCGGCATAGAATCGGTCCGCCATCACCGGAAACGGTGGTTATGTCCGTGATGGCGACAGATTAACGTTTTGGAGAGGAGTGGTTTCGGTGCAAGTTGCGATCACAAGTCGGCACGGCAGTGTGAGTTCCGCCGCTCAGGAATATATGTCCGGTAAGGCAGAAAAGCTGCTGACGTATTTCGATCGAGTGACATCCATTTCAATTACCGTTGATTTCACGAACGGCAAAACCAAGGTGGAAATCCTGGTCGACGCCGAACATCGTCACGACCTCGTGGCGACTGAAACGGACAGCGAAGTCACCACCGCCTTTGACGGTGCGCTCCACAAAATGGAGCAGCAATTACGAAAATACAAGGAAAAACTTCAGGATCACAAAGGAAGCCCTGGCCTCAGCGATTTGGCGCAGAAGGCCGGTGATGCTGACGAATAAGTCTGAAATTGGCGCGCGGAGTCTTTGAAAGCGCAATCGTTGGCACTGTACTGGTGTCAGCAAGTGTGGCTTCAGAGTTGTTTCCAAGGACTGGGGACCGCGCCCTCAATGTGAACTGGCACAAGTAAAGAGAGGTTCTTCATGAAGTTGTGTGACTTCGTTGTATCGTCGTCCATCATTCCAGACCTTCGGGTCGGAACGAAAGAGGACGCCATCCGAGCCATGGTGGCCGGACTGCGCGAAGCAGGCAGCATTAATGCCGCCGATGAAGCTGGAATTGTCGCAGCAATTCTGAAGCGAGAAGAGTTGGGCTCCACCGGGATCGGCCGCGGAGTCGCGGTCCCTCACACCAAGCACCCTTCCGTCGACAAGCTTGTCGCCGCGATCGCCTTGGCACCTGAAGGGGTCGATTTCGCCAGCCTGGACGGTGAACCGGTCTTCATCATGTTTCTGCTGGTTTCGCCTCCAGATCGCCCAGGTGACCACCTGCGCGGGCTGGAAAACATCTCGCGCCACCTGCGCAATGACAACTTCTGCAAGTTCCTCCGACAGTCGCGAACGGCAGAAGCGGTCTGGGACTTGCTCAAGGAAGCTGACAACAACGAAATCTGATCCAGTTTTGAGTTGTGTTCCTGGCGTAATACGGGTCTTCTGATCCGTCAGGGATTTCGCGACGGATCGGTGTGGTCGCTCGACCTCACGGATCGCCTGAGCAAGTTATTTCGGGGCTGACCCCTTCATTTCGGAAAAGCCGATTGGTGGCATCGTGACGACGGCAATGCAACGAGCAATGGTGACGGTTCGCAATTCCAAAGGGTTGCACATGCGCCCCTTGGAATTAATTGCGCGCAAAGCGCAATCGTTCCGCAGCCAAGTGTTTGTGACGCGAGGTTCCAATCGCGTTGATGCAAAAAGCCTGTTGCACCTGCTGACACTTGGGGCCGAACCGGGGATGGAACTGGAAATCGATGCCACAGGTGAAGACGCCTCCCAGGCCGTGGAGCAATTGACGGAACTGATCGGGTCCGAATTCGAAGGGTTTGAACGGCCCTGATCGCTCCAGGCTGTTTGACTTTTGAGCACTTCGAATCCCAGTCAGCGGTGGTGTTTCCGACTTCCATGGTGCCCTGATCTGAACGTTGCTGCATGCTGATTAAACGTGGAATCCCCGTTTCCCCCGGTGTCGCTATCGGGCCAGCAATGGTGTTTGGAACCGAAAGTTTCCGAATTCCACAGCAGCTGATTTCTGCCAACGCGATCGAAATTGAGCTGGCACGTTTTCATGCCGCCCTGGATGCCACCTGCCAGGAAATCATGCTCAATGAGAAACTGGCACGTGAACGCCTCGGCGACCAGTACGCAGCCATTTTCTCTGCTCACCTGCTGCTCGCACGCGATCAGCAACTGGTGTCGCAGATTGAAGAGCGAATCCGCCAGAAGAATTCGCCGGAGTTCGCTGCTAGTCAGGTGTTACGACAGTACGCCAAGCGATTGCGAGATCTCGGTGGACAGTATCTGGCAGAGCGTTCGATCGATATCTACGACCTTGAAAAACGGATGCTGCGCCACCTGCTCGGTGAACGACGCGAAGAACTTTCCAGTCTGACCGCTCCCGTTCTCGTGCTGGCGAATAACCTGACCCCGAGTGAAACGGCGAACCTGGATCGCAAGTTTGTCCTCGGTTTTGCGACGGAAGTTGGCGGTCACACAAGCCATACGGCGATCCTGGCAGGGGCTCTGGAAATCCCTGCGGTCGTCGGTATCGGCTCGTTCTTGGATGAAGTCTCGGGTGCCCAGACGATCATCATTGACGGTAGCCACGGTGTGGTCATCATCGAACCTGACGCCGATACGCTGGCCAAATACCGCGATTCCGAAGCGCGGTTCCGCAGCCATGAAAAGCGGCTGCAATCGCTGCGAACTGTTCCCTGTGAAACCAAAGACGGCGTCCCGATCCAGTTGATGGGGAACATCGAATTCCCCGGCGAAGCAGAACCCTGTCGTGACAAAGGTGCCGCTGGGATTGGCTTGTACCGAACGGAATTCCTGTATCTCGAATCCAACCGGGAACCGACAGAAGACGACCACTATCGGGCTTATTGTCAGGTTTTGAAGGCCTTTCCCGACCAGCCGGTGATCATCCGTACCTTGGATCTCGGTTCCGACAAGATGCCAGGCGCATTGCGGGCCGATTATCCCGAAAGCGTGAATCCGGCACTCAGCGTGCGCAGTATCCGATTGAGCCTGCAGCACTTACAGTTGTTCAAAACGCAGTTGCGGGCCGCTCTCAGAGCTGCAGCCCTCGGTGATCTGAGGATCATGTTCCCGCTGATTTCCACGCTGCTGGAGTTTCGCCAGGCGAAGATGGTCCTCAGCGATGTCGTGGAAGATCTGGAAGAGCAAGGGGTTGAATTCCGCCGTGACATCCCGATCGGAATGATGGTTGAAGTTCCTGCTGCCGCCGTGATGGCAGAAGAGTTTGCGCGAGAAGTCGACTTTTTCTCGCTTGGGACCAACGACCTGATTCAGTACACTCTGGCGGTCGATCGCGCAGATCAGGCGGTTGCTGGTCTGTACCGGTCGGGCGATCCATCGATTTTGCGGCTGATTCGGATGGTGGTCGAAGCAGCCCAGCGGAATAACATTTCGGTCTCGGTTTGCGGTCAAATGAGTTCTGATCCGATGTTCATCCCCCTGCTGATTGGGCTTGGACTTCGACAGATCAGTGTCACTCCGCACGCGATTCCGGAGTTGAAAGAGGTAATTCGCAACTTGACGATTGAACGGGCGGTTGCCATCGCGGATCGAGCCAGCAGCCTGGAAGTGGCTCGCGATGTTGAGAATTACCTGTGGGGAGAATTGAAAAAACTTTGTCCCGAGTCGATGCAGTTGGATTGATACACGTTAGGATGGCGGACTCGGGCGGTCCTGTGAAGTTGCGATGCGGTTGTTGCCCGTCGCTTGAATGAGCTCGAACAAAACAATTTCTTGGGTCTTGGTAGAGTGCGATTTTGTGTGCCTGGCGACATCGGACGCTTTGAGTTCAACGCGAGCTTCGTCCGATCCCGATGTTCCATTCAAGCGGATCGGAATTCGATCACCGCTGAGGAATGTCGCGCGCCGATAGCAGCAGAACTGCCGAACAAGCGAATCTCGCCCTGTCCGGTGAATATCATTTCGCCGGACGTCGTTGCGGACGCAATGAATCCTTCGTTGCACGCCGGGGCGTCTCTCCAGGGGACTTCTCAATATCCTTTGACGGGAAACTCGCGATGGAGTTGCCAGCACGGTCGTGCTGAGCAGATTCTCCAGCCGGTTTCGACACCGTTTTCAAAGGATGCCCCGCTTGTCGGTTCAGATCCCTGCCCGTCGGCCTGTCAGAGAGAATTCTCTGAAGATGCCCTGCACATTGGCCTGTCGCGTATCGTTCGTCGACCATCTGTTTCTGACGGGACTCCCTCTGCGGAGATTTTCCGTTCCCTTCCGCTGATTGGACCGGCCTGCAATGCCGCTGATCAGCAGACAGATGATTTGCGATCATCCGGCCGTCCTCGCACTCGCCCGCAAATAAGGGTGAGCGATGAAGAAGGAAATGCTGATCAACGTCCTCCAACCGGAGGAAAGTCGAATCGCCATTGTGGAGGATGGCGTTCTCGAAGAGCTTTACGTCGAACGTAACAGCCTCGAAAACTACGTCGGCAACATCTACAAAGGCCGCGTGGTCAATATCGAGCCGTCGATCCAGGCCGCGTTCATCGATTTCGGCGTCGGCCGAAACGGGTTCCTGCACGTCAGCGATGTCGAATTCCAGTACTACAAGCACTTGGTGAATGGCGACGGCGACGCTGAAGAGGACGATGACGACGAATCGGGCGACTCTGAAGATGCCGCAGATCCAAGGCGGGGCCGCGAAAAATCACGTGGTCGCGTCAATGAACGCAGTGCGCGCGGCAAGCCTCCCATCCAGGAGATCTTCACGCGCGGCAGCGAAGTCCTGGTACAGGTCATCAAGGGTGGGATCGGCTCCAAGGGCCCGACCCTTTCCACCTATATCAGCATTCCCGGCCGCTATCTCGTCCTGATGCCAGGTCTGCAGCGAGTTGGTGTCAGCCGCAAAATTGCTGACGAAGATGCACGTCGTCGCCTGAAGCGAATTCTGCGAGACCTTAATCCGCCCGAAGGACTAGGTTTCATCATCCGGACCGCCGGAGTGGACCGATCACAAGCCGATTTGCAGCGAGATTTGAACTATCTGCTGCGACTCTGGACTGTCATCGTCGGACGAATCAAAAAGTTCCCCGCTCCCGTAGACATCTACGAAGAGAGCGACATGATCATCCGCACGATTCGTGACATTTACAGTGCGGAAATCGACTCGATCTGGATCGACGAACCCCGCGCTTTCGAGCGGGCTCGCGAATTCATGAACATCGTGCTGCCGCGTCACGTTGACAGTGTCAAACTGTATGACGGACGCGAACCCTTGTTCCATCAGTACGATATCGAACAGGAAATCACCCGGATTCAGCATCGCCACGTTCCACTGAAGGGTGGCGGTTCGATCGTCATCGATCAGACCGAAGCGTTGGTCGCTATCGACGTGAACAGCGGTAACTTCCGCATGGACGACGATGCGGAAGAAAATGCCTACCAGGTTAACTTGAAGGCCGCTGCCGAAATCAGCCGCCAGATCCGCTTGAGAGACCTCGGTGGCGTGATCGTCAACGACTTCATCGATATGCGTGAAGAACGGCATCGCCGCGGGGTCGAACGAGCCCTGGCCGACGCCGTCCGACGCGATCGGGCTCGCACAAAGATCATGCGGATCAGTCCGTTTGGCCTGATCGAGATGACTCGTCAGCGAATCCGGCCGTCGCTGCGCCGCAGCGTTTATGAAGATTGCCCCTGCTGCACGGGGACAGGACAGGTCAAAACCGCCGAAAGTATGGCGATCGACGTCATGCGGTTGCTGATGACGCACGCGAACCGGGAAGACGTGTCGCGCGTGACGGTCGACGTTCACGAACGCGTCGCCGCGTTTCTGAACAATCGTAAACGCCGTGACATCACGAACTTGGAAGAAGTTTACAACGTTAATATCAGTGTCAATGCGATGACGGGAGTCGGTCCGGAGCACCTGCAGTTCCACTGTACGAGCGATCTTGGCAACGAGGTCAAGATTCTGCCGCCCGCAGGCTCGAAATCGAAAGCCTGATCGAGTATCCTTTCAGAATTCCGCTGTTTCGCGCGGAGCGGTGTTTCCGTTTCAAGCGAATGATTTGTTGGGTCCGTTTCGTTTCATGACCGTTACAAGGTGTTACTCGCATGTTCGCGGTATTTGAAGATGGTAGTCGGCAATATAAGGTCCGTCAGGGGGACGTGTTGGCCGTCGATTTGCGCAGTGAAGCCAAGGACGGTGAAACTCTGACCTTCGACAAAGTCCTGCTCGCCAACGGCGGCGGCGACAGTGTCCTCGGTCGCCCAGTCATCGACGGAGCTACGGTTACGGCCGAAGTCGTCGTCGCTGAATACAAGGGGATCAAGCTGGAGATCCAGAAGTTCAAACGCCGAAACGCCTCCAAGCGTCACACCGGCCACCGCCAGAAATACACCCGAGTCAAGATCACCGGCATCACCGTCCCAGGTCTGCAAGTTGTCGCTGCCCCCGCAGCCGAACAACCCGCAGCCTCGAACGCCTGATCGTCGCTGAAGTCAGATATAGAAGAGCGACCGCTGAACAATGTTCAGCGGTCGCTTTTTCGTTGGTTGAGGGGAAAATTTCGACCTGCCGCCGGTCACCCTGATTGTCACAGGAATTTCGCCTTCAAAATGCAGGCCAGAACTTCCACCATGGCCTCAAAATTTGCGGTTCTTGTGGAATCACATGTTTCACTTGCATGACATGATCATGAAGTTTGTCCATCTCGTAACGGACGAAGCGTGTCGGTCTGTCAAACGGTGTTCGGCCAACGAGAATAACGGACCGACCTTCCGACCATGTATCTCCAGATATTTGCCGGGTTCGCCTTCGTGCGAATTCTGATCCTGCCATACCGAAACCGCCATTTCGGCCTCGGGTGAACCGATCTCCAGAAGTGCGGCACGAGCATCGGCTGTCTTCTCCTGATCGTCTGATGTATCCAATGCGTGGAACAATTCACGGATACTCCAGGGAGTGGCGATCAGCGCCATAACTGCTGCCACTGTGGTCCGGTTGCAGGGAATCGATGACTGCATGCCTTTACGAATCAGGCGCAGAGTGTGCTGCGGCGCATATTCCAGCGAAAGCAAGACACCTTCACCGATCTCTGTACCATCCGTCTTTGTCAGTGACGCCGCCATCTCATTTTTCTTGTATCCATGTCGGAGCAGGAACTTCAGCGCAGTGACCCAGAGATGCGGTTCGGGAGACTCCCCATTTGGCCTCATTCGTTTGAACATTGAATAAACATCCGGGCACCATTTCACGTCGTTCTGCTGTCCGATAATTTCCATCGCGGCTGATATGATGCTGCTCGGTGGACCACCGAGCGCACGTTTCAATTCGCGGTGTGCATTGCCGAGATCAGCCAATCCGAAAAGTGCATCTGCTGACGCGCGCCCCGATTCCTGAAGCAGCAAGTCTCGGCGAATTGACCGGCACTTATCTGCTCTTGGACCCGTGATCCTCTGGACGTCTGGTTGTCCTTCAGCCGCCTCATGAGCTGCGTGCCAATCTCCAATCATCGCGGCAAGCCAGATTCTCTTTGATGGATCGTCCCAGATTCGACAGAAGCTATCGATCATGTCACCTGAAGCGAGGACCGTTGCGTCAATTCGTGGCGGGTACCCGTCGCTGCCTGGTATCGGAATCATTGCTCCAGATGCGAGCAATCGGTTGATTGTGATTCCGATAGCGTGGCCTGAACGGTGTAACTCTAACAGACGCTGTTCGGGGGGATCGGGGTCGCGAAGGGACTCGAGGTACTTCGTGTAGAAGTAGACATCAAAGTATTCCGCAGTCTCGTCCCAAAAGTCCACGTCGATATCTTCGCCAGTGACTTTGTGCGTCAAACAGCATCCCCGACCGTGAAAAAAATAATCCCAGTCTGGCATTCCGGGCACGTTTCCTGATCGTTTTAATCCGTCAGGATGGCCAAGTGCGCCCATCACTCCCAACGCTGCGACATCACCTCTCAAATGATTCTGAATAATATTGCGAACCCAGTATTGCCGTTCACGGTGGCGACTCAACCCGATCAGCGTCCAAGTCTCCCAAGGTGTTGGCAGGGTGCCAGCATCTGGCAATTCTTGCACAAATGTCGCGACGTCGAGGGGAACAATGCCCACGGCTTGCTCAAGAGCATCAAGCAGTCGAGTGATCTGCGCGTCCATGAATCCCCTAAAGAAACGCTGGTAGTTTCCGGCATCTGATTGGTCCGGCGACCACTCATCCGGCGCGGCTCGCCTCATCGAGTGACGAGTGATTGCCGCCCGAAGGAATTGCCAGCCCGCGATAAATCCGCTCGATTCGCTCACGGTGAAGTGCCAACGGGCGATCGAAGCGGCTGAGTTTCATTCCGTCGATATCGATAGACTTATCGGCGAGTTGATCAACCATTTTCGCATCCTGAGCAATCTCAAATCGAACCATCTGCCGCGCAATCCCGCGGAACATCAGGCAACCGCGATTCACCAGCGGTGACCATGGCAAACGAAAGGAAGGAAAAATCACCAATCGCGTCGTCTGCTCGTCCACAGGAACAAAGAACACGCAAATTCGACCGCGGACACCAATCGGAATTTCCGATGAGGGTTCGGTCCAGAACTCGTCATATGTCGTCATCACTGGCGAAAACGTCGTCACCCACTCCCAATGGAATTCGGCATTGTCATGAATCCCGAACATGCGACGGACAAGTAACGGAACTCGCTTTTGCGGCCCGGCATTCTTGATCTGAACGGCATCAGCCGTGTGCGTCACAACCGACCTCACCTGATGCATGTCAGACAGGTCGTATCCAATGTATTTATGAACAGTCGCTGCGTGTTCCACCTCGGTGAAATTGTCGAGAACCAGCTCCAATGGCGCATTGAGGATCTGTTCCAGCGGACGGACTGGTGCGAATTCGGCAGCATTGACCGTGGGGAATAACGTGTTGGCACCTGCGAGGCGGCCCCAGATGTAGCCATGGGCTTCGCGAGTTTCGTAGGCGGTCGCCTGAGTATGCAGTTTTGGAGTTCCCGGACTCTGGCCGGCACCGTTCCGATCAAACGTCCAACCGTGATACGGACAGACGATGCATTCGCCCGCAACTTTCCCACAACTCAACTTCATCCGCCGGTGCGAACAACTGTCATCGAGCAGGCCGACAGCACCACTGGTCGTTCGAAAGACAACCAGTCCATGCCCAGCAATCAGAATCCGCATCGGAGTTCGTCTTAACGTGCGCGACGAGCACAGCGGATGCCAATGTTGCAACATGGGTTCCTCGTGATTCTCGAATTACCATTGGGGTCGGGTCTACGATTTTTCGATTTTGGCCAGAAG
>CAIWEX010000191.1 GCA_903911795.1 uncultured Schlesneria sp. | reverse complement strand
CTTTTGGAAGCCATGGCCGACTATCTGCGAAGTCTGGGACACCGGACCGAGACGGCCACAAGTTGTGATGATGCCATTGCACGCATGAAAGAGTATCCGTTCGACGTCGTGATCTGCGATGTCAACCTGCCCGATAAAGATGGTTTTCAACTGCTCGACTGGGCCGTCCAGGCCGTTCCCGATACGCAGGTCATTCTGTTGACAGGATTTGGGACGATCGACAGTGCGGTTGACGCCATCCGTCTGGGTGCTTTCGATTACCTCACTAAGCCGATCATTGACGATGAACTGAACTTCTCGATCCGCCGAGCCCTGGGCCAGCGACAGATCGTTTCGGAAAACAAGAACCTCCGCGCACAACTCAGCCAACGCTTCGGTCTCGGCAATATCGTCGGACACGATTATCGCATGCTGAAGATGTTCGATCTGATTGAAAGCGTCGCCGATACCCGGACGACCGTCCTGATCCTCGGAGAATCCGGGACAGGGAAGACGATGACCGCTCGAGCGATTCATCAGATGAGTAACCGTGCTGACAAGCCATTCGTCGAAGTGGCTTGCGGAGCCCTGCCAGATTCGCTGCTGGAAAGTGAACTGTTCGGGCACGTCGCAGGCTCGTTCACCGGAGCCACGCACGACAAACAAGGGAAATTCCTGCAGGCCAATGGGGGAACGATTTTCCTGGACGAAATCGGTACCGCTTCACCCAGCCTGCAAGTCAAGCTTTTGCGAGTCCTGCAAGACCGCGAATTCGAACCGGTCGGGGGGGAATAAGACTCATAAAGTCGACATCCGCATGATCCTCGCCACGAATCTGGACCTGGAAGAGGCGGTCCGCATGGGCGAGTTCCGACAGGACCTGTATTACCGCATCAACGTTGTCACCCTGATGCAACCACCACTGCGGGAACGCATGAGCGATATTCCGTTGCTCGCCGATCATTACCTGAAAGAATTCATCGAACAGACTGGCAAGCATGTCACCGGTTTCAGCCATCAGGCGATCGAACTGATGCAGCGTTATCGCTGGCCGGGCAATGTTCGTGAACTGGTCAATGTCGTCGAGCGAGCGGTTGTTCTCTCCAAGGCACCCGTTATTGGACCAAACGACCTTCCCGAAGCCTTGCGACGTGATGATCCTTTGTCAGATTTTGGCGGCCGATTGAGTCAGGTGAACGGCAACAACCTGAAGTCGGCCCTCGCGACACCAGAACGCCAGTTGATCCTTGATGCCTTGGAAACACACGGCTGGAACCGTCAGGAAACGGCCGACGCCCTCGGTATCAATCGAACGACCCTGTACAAGAAAATGAAGAAGTATGGGATCAGCTTCGAACAACAAGTGATGTCGTAACGAATTAGAAACAGAGCGATTGCGGTTTGGCTATGGAACACAGCGATGTGTCAACAAACGGCGATCTTTTCTGCGAACGATGGTACTCTGTTCGAGTGTCATCTGTGACGGCGATCTTCCTTCGCCCCCTGACAACCGAAGAATAACGAATCTCTGGAGTGACGAAGTGACAACATATCTGGTGACAGGCGGAGCGGGATTTATTGGTTCTCATATTGCGACTCGCTTGGTCCAGGACGGACACACTGTCCGGATCTTCGACAATTTGAGTACGGGAAATCTCGGCAACCTGGATCACATTCGTAACGAAGTCGATTTCCGCGAGGGTGACCTGTGTGACCTCGCCGCCGTCGAAGCGGCTGTCGCCGGGGCAGAAGTTGTATTCCACCAGGCGGCTCTGGCTTCGGTTCCGCGAAGTGTGGAAACGCCACTCGAAACACACGCGGCCTGTGCCACTGGGACGATCAATATCCTCGATTCCGCGCGACGCCTGGGTGTGCGCCGCGTCGTCTACGCAGCATCGAGTAGTGCGTACGGCAATCAAAAGACGATGCCCAAGCACGAAGGCCAGGTTCCCGAAGTGCTGTCACCTTATGCCGCGGCCAAGCTGGCGGGGGAACTGTACTGCGAAGCGTTTGCGTCGACATATGGACTCGAAACCGTTCGACTGCGGTACTTCAACGTATTTGGACCTCGTCAGGACCCCAACAGCCAGTACTCGGCAGTCATCCCACGATTCATTGCTGCACTTCTCAAAGGTGATCAGCCCACGATTTATGGTGATGGCAGCCAGTCTCGCGATTTCACATTTATCGACAACGTGGTCCAGGCCAATCTGCTCGCAGCATCCGCACCGAATGTCAGTGGCCGCGTGTACAACTGTGCCTGCGGCGATTCCCTCGATCTGGTGACTTTGCTGCGTCAGATCTGCGAGTCGCTCGACGTTCCCTTTGCTCCCTACTTCGCACCACCCCGAGTCGGCGATATTCAGCATTCGTGGGCAGATATTTCGGCCGCGACGCGGGACCTCGGTTACACCCCGCAAGTCACGGTCAATGAAGGTTTGCGACGCACTGTCGCCTGGTATGTCGAGCAGCACCAGCGAGCGACTCAGCAGGCAGCAGGTCAGAAATTTGTTCCTTTGGCGCCGACGGCCGGTTGATCGGCAGGAACAGGCGGCATCAGGCCGCGTCAGTAGCGACGGGCCCGTTCATCAAAAGAGATTCCGGTGAAACACGAACTCGAATTCCACGCAGATGCACTCCCCAGCCACGTCAATCCTGACGAGGAAGCGGAACGTCTGCCGATCAACTACATCGTACTGGCCCTCCGCTATAAATGGTGGTTGCTGTGCGGACTCCTGGCCGGTGTGGTCCTTGGACATCTTGCCTACTTGAAGGCGGGGCCGGAATACGAAGCCGTTGCGCAGATTCTGGTGTCGCGCAAATACACTCCGCCCGTTCGCGAAAACGAACGAATGCTCCATGAAACGGGGAAACCGAGTGAGCATCTGGCGCTCATCGTCAGTCCCATGATCGCGGAAAAGGCGATTGAAATTGGCAAGCTGAACGAACTGGCAACGTTTGCGGGCGAACCCAACATGGTCGACGCCGTTCTTGACGGAT
>CAIWEX010000190.1 GCA_903911795.1 uncultured Schlesneria sp. | reverse complement strand
CGCCAGTCTGGATGCCTATCGGCCGGGAGCAGGTTTACCGACTGACACCGAAACCAATCCCATCGGCGACGCTTTCACCGACAAACGAAACCCCATCCGCAAGATCTTTCGGGGCGAGCGACTCGATCTCTGGTCGTTGAAAAAGCCCGATCCGGAATCCCCCGTGATCGCGGCCCGGCGTATCGATCGTACGACCGATCCGACACTGGCAGCGGAGAAGGGAAGTCAGTCGATCGACACGTTCATTCGTGAACGCATTTCGAAAGCCGGGATAAAGCCGTCTCCTGAGGCTGACAAGCGGACACTGATTCGCCGGGTGACATTTGACCTGACCGGCCTGCCGCCAACCCCCGCAGAGATCGATGCCTTCGTCACCGATAGATCGACTCATGCGTATGACGCGCTAGTTACTCGGCTGTTGGATTCTCCACGGTACGGCGAACGGCAGGCGAGGTTGTGGCTGGACGTTGTCAGATATGCCGACACAAACGGCTATGAACGGGATGAATTCCGGCCGCTCGCCTGGCAGTATCGCGACTATGTGATTCGGGCATTTAACCAGGACAAACCGTTCGACCAATTCATTCGTGAACAGATCGCTGGCGATGTATTGCTGGCCGCACAGCGTAAATCTGCAAATCCAGACGGAAAAATCACGGACATCGAACTGCGACCCAAGACACAGGACGAAGCCGATCAGTTGATTGCGACAGGCTTTCTGCGACTTGGACAATGGGACAGCACGGCCGCGATCTTTCAGGAAGAAGTCCGGTTGCGAGCAGAGCAGATGGCTGATTTGACGAACACCACAGCTTCTGCCTTCCTGGGGCTGACGATCTCGTGCTGTCAGTGCCATGACCACAAGTACGATCCATTCTCACAAGCGGACCATTTTCGCCTGCGTTCATTCTTCGCCGCCGTCACGCCACACGATGACCTCACGGTGTCACTCGCTGCCGAGCAGGCTGCAATCGACGAACATAATGCGGCACTTGACCGCCAGGCAGCACCATTGAAAGCTGAACAGGCAAAACTGGACAAGTCCAATCAGGAACGACACGAGAAGCTCAAAGCGTCAATCAGCGAGATCGAAGCCGGGCGCCGTCGGCCGCGATTTGCGATGGGGGCGACCGATTCGGGCGGGACTGCACCGGCCACCCACATCTTCTATCAGGGAGATTTCGGATCACCGCGTGAAGAAGTCGTACCCGGGTTTGTTTCGATCTTCACACCGGGGCCGGCAGCCATTGAACCGCCGACCGATGGTACGACGGGACGTCGCCTGGCACTGGCAAACTGGATTGCGTCGGCAGACAACCCGTGGACCGCGCGAGTCATCGTCAATCGGATCTGGCAGCAGCATTTCGGAACGGGACTCGTCGCGACCCCGAACGACTTCGGGTTCACGGGAGCCAGGCCAACCCATCCTGAACTGCTGGATTGGCTCGCCATCGAGTTCATGCGGTCCAACTGGTCGATCAAACAACTCCATCGAATGATTGTTCTATCAGCCGCGTATCGGCAATCCAGTATCGCCTCAGCCGGGCAGGCCGTGGGGGTTTCCCCTGACCCTGATAACGAACTGTTGTGGCGACAAAACGTCCGGCGTCTCGATGCCGAGACACTTCGCGACAATCTGCTCGCGGTATCAGGCTTGCTCAAACCGTTTCAAGCTGGCAAGCCAGTCTGGCCACCCGTTCCGGAGGAACTGTTGAAAGCACAACCAGCGATCCTGGAGGCGGAAAAGGGAGGGGACGGTGGCCGGATGCAAGGCTGGTATGCCGACCCGATCGAACAAACGGATGTCCGCAGTATCTTTCTTGTCCGAAAGCGATGTCTTCCCGTTCCGTTCCTGCAGGCCTTCGATCTTCCTGACACCACGGTCTCATGCGCTCGACGCGACACCACAGTAGTCGCTCCACAGGCGTTGATGTTCCTCAACAGCCCTGAAGCCCTGCGCTATGCCGAAGCCCTCGCAGTTCGCATTGCTCCACCGAACGAGAAACTCTCGTTTGCAGACTCGGACAAGGCGCGTGCGGTCATCCACTCGCTGTTTCGACAATCGCTCGGACGATCCGCAGACGATCAGGAGCTGATGCTCGCCACAGAACTGCTCGTTCGACATACGGAAAAACATCGGCAGGCCAAACCTGAAGCGGCAGAGCGTCTGGCACTCGTGGATCTGTGTCGTGCGATTTTGAATCTGAATGAATTCGTCTATCTGGACTGACTCTCTCTGGACTGGCATCGTGTTGAACTTTGAACAATCGCGGCGTGATTTTCTCTGTCGATCCGGAGGTGGATTTGCCAGCGTGGCTTTGAGTGCGCTACTGGCCGAGGAATCGCAAGCCAATCAGCCGCCGGCGTTCCCTATCGATTCTCTGAACCCGCTGGCCGAACGAGTATCCCAGTTCGCTCCGCGAGCGAAGTCGGTCATTTTTCTGTTTCAGTACGGCGGACCATCGACATTCGATCTACTGGACTACAAGCCGGAATTGCTGAAGCTGAATGGCAAACCGGTCCCGGAATCACTGAAGCGTCAGCCTGATCGAGTAGGCGGTGTCTTCAATCATTGCAAAGACGAACTGATGGCCGGCCCCTGGAAGTGGGCTCAACACGGTGAAAGCGGCCACTGGGTTTCGGAATTGCTGCCGCATACCGCACGACATATTGATGACCTGTGTCAGGTTCGCTCGATGTACAGTGAAAGTTCTAATCATGCTCCCGCAACGTATCTGATGAATACAGGCGCGATCCTGGGAGGCAAGCCGAGTCTCGGATCATGGGTGACCTACGGACTTGGTTCCGCAAATCAGAACCTGCCGGGTTACGTCTTGTTGTACAAGGTTGGCGGACTGGGGGGCTCAGCCAACTGGAGCAACGCGTTCCTTCCTGCCGCGTTTCAGGGAACCCAGTTTCGACACGAAGGATCTCCTGTACTCAACCTGCAGCCTCCCGCGTCGCTGGCAGACGTGCAACGTTCCACGCTCGACTTCGCTCAAACGCTGAACCGTAAGCATGCGTCACACCGTCCGGGGGTGCTCGATCTGGATGGACGGATCGCTTCCTATGAACTCGCCTACCGGATGCAGTCCGCAGCCCTCGACATTGGTGAACTGTCGTTGGAGACCCAGGCAACTCAGGAAAGTTACGGTTTGCAGGATGCGAATAAGGACAAAGCGTTATTTGGACGAATGTGTCTGCTGTCGCGCCGTCTTGTCGAAAAAGGGGTTCGTTTCGTCCAGTTGTATAACGCCGTCGACAAACTTGGCTGGGATGGCCACGACCACAACACCGAATTCCACAATCGAAATGCCGCTCAGACGGATCAGCCGATCGCCGCATTGCTCGCGGATCTGAAGCAACGCGGCCTGCTTGATACCACTCTGGTCATCTGGGCCGGAGAATTCGGTCGGACGCCAATGAAACAGGGAAACGATGGCCGCAATCATAACCCCTACGGATTCACGATCTGGTTGGCAGGTGGTGGCGTCAACGGAGGCAAAGTGATCGGTGCCACGGATGAGATCGGCCTGCGAGCAGTTGACGAGCCGCAATCGGTCAAGAACCTGCATGCCACAATTCTGACCGCATTAGGTCTTAGTCCGGATCATCTGTACTTCGAACACAATGGCCGCCAGGAAAGACTGACAGGAGTCGCCCAGAGCTGGCGCACAATCCCAGGGGTGTTTTTGTAGAGCGAATGGGGACGCCCGTAGAACAAGAAGGAAACGCAGAGTCGCAAAGGTGCAGAGACGCAAGGTAAATAGTGAATGCGGCATCTTCTTGCCACTTTGCATTCTCTTCCTCTGCTCATCATCACCGTTCCTCTGAGATTCATCCGTGCCTTCCGCGCACTCCGTGTCCCAATATCTACCTGTCAGGCCGGTGGCTGCGTGGACTGCCACCTCGGACATAAATTCGTTACGATCAAGGTCGTTCCGTCTTGGTCGTGTCCACTCCGCCTGAAGGCTCTCAATATGCTTCGAACTCTCATTTGCTGCGTTGTTGCTCTGGCAAGTTCTACTCTTCTTGCGGACGACTGGCCGCAATGGATGGGGCCCGACCGAGACGGAGTCTGGCGCGAAACGGGGATTGTCGAATCGTTTCCCGCTGCGGGTTTGAAAGTGAAATGGCGAGTCCCCGTCAGTCTGGGATATTCCGGTCCGGCAGTCGTTGGTGACCGGGTCTTTCTGACTGACTACGTTCGTGAATCGGGGGATATTGCCAATAGTCCGCGCGAACGAGCACAACTTTCAGGGCACGAGCGAGTCCTTTGCCTGAATGCCACAGATGGAAAACAGATCTGGGAACACCGCGATCAGGTGACGTACAAGATTTCCTATCCTTCGGGGCCACGTGTGACGCCGACTGTTTCCGGTGGAAAGGTCTACACGCTGGGTGCAGAAGGGCGTCTGGTCTGTCTGGATGCCGCGAAGGGAACGCTGGTCTGGGCCAAGGAATTGAAGACGGAATACAAGACCGAAGCTCCGCTCTGGGGCTTTTGTGGTGCTCCACTTGTTGATGGTCAGAAACTGATTTGCCTGGTCGGCGGAGCGGGCAGCGTCGCTGTCGCCTTCGATAAAGATACGGGGCGGGAACTTTGGAAAGCGTTGTCTGCGAAAGAGCCGGGGTATTGCCCTCCATCAATCATTGAAGCGGCGGGACAGCGACAGTTGATCATCTGGAGTTCCGAATCGCTCAACAGCCTGAATCCTGCAACGGGAAGCGTTTACTGGACTCAGCCACTGAAACCCGACTACGGAATGTCGATCACGACTCCTCGCAAGCACGGGGACCTGCTGTTTGCCAGCGGGATCGGCGGTGTCAGCGCGACATTCAAATTGAATCAGTCCAAGCCGGGTGCCGAGGTTGTCTGGCGAGGAACGAACAAGACGTCCGTTTACGCGGCAAACACGACGCCGTTGATTGATGATGACGGCATCATTTACGGAGCCGACTGCATGTCAGGCCAGTTTCGCGCGGTGAAGCTGGAAACAGGTGAACGGCTCTGGGATTCGTTTGCCCCGACAACCAATACCCGCCGTGGCAGTCACGGGACTGCGTTCATCGTGCGTAATGGCAACCGGTATTTCCTGTTCAGTGAAACCGGTGATTTGATCCTGGCGAAGCTGAGTGCGAAAAGTTACGACGAAATCAGCCGGTTTCATGTCGTCGATCCGACGGGTGAATGTTTCGGACGTGAGGTGGTCTGGTCTCATCCTGCATTCGCGAACAAATGCTGTTTCGCTCGCAATGACAAAGAGCTGGTCTGTGTATCGCTCGCGAAATGAAATCGGCTGCAGCGCGGATGACACGTTCGTCATAATCGATACCATTGCTTCGTGAGAGGAAATTGCCCCGTCGAAATCTGGTGAAAAACTGGTCGATTCGGGCGGCATGTTGAGAAATCGAAACTATGTTCTGAGAGTCGTTTCGATTTTCCGCTGGCTCACTACGTCCTGTGGTTGACGCCGAATCTGGCAAAAAGGACTCTCAGCAATGGTGGCACTCAAAGCATTGGTCGTTGATGACTCTGGCGTGATGCGCAAGATGGTCATGAAGGGACTGACCGATTCCAAGCTTGCAGACTTCGAGTTTGTCGAAGCGGTCGATGGGCAGGATGCCTTAACGAAATTCGATCCGAAAGAAATTGATATCGGATTCGTCGACTGGAACATGCCAAACATGACCGGTATCGAATTCGTTCGCGAAATCCGGAATCTTTACGGCGGCGGCATGGCCGGTTGTCCGCTCGTCATGGTCACCAGCGAAAAGACCATGGGAAAGATTGAAGAAGCTTTGGATGAAGCGGGTGCAGACGCTTTCATCTGCAAGCCGTTCACGGTCGAAGAGCTTCAAAGCAAACTGAAAAAAGTGGTCGAACGGGCAGGTGTTCGTCGCGTCCGTCGCGAACGCGCACAGAAGCCTCAAGCACAGGCCAGCGGCGGATTCCTCGCCAAACTGTTCAGCTAAAGCCGTTTTCTCGCGATGGCGAACAGCGCCGGACTCTGTTGATTCTGACTGGGTCAGGTCAAGACCTGTCCATCGCGTAGAAGCCCGAATCCGCCGAGAGACATTCGGTGGAGGCTCAAATAATGAGTCATGACGACTGTCTGTTTCAATGTGGCGTCGGATTTCTTTTCCATCTTTACCGCAGCAGGCCTAAGTGACATGAGTTCCACAGACACACGCGATTTTGCAGGGGTCGTCGCCGAATCGGTCAAAGCATCGGTGGGCGTGACGTTCGAATCCATTTTCGGGCAACCTCCAACCGTTGTTGAAGCCGATGCTTCGGCAGAACCTTGTGCACGGGTGGCCAGCGTCATTTCGTTCTTCGGTTCACAACCGTGGTCGCTGACACTGATCGTTCCTGAACAAACCGCAGTCGCTATGGCGCTCAAATTCACTGGATTTGAAGTTCCCTTCGACAGTGCCGACATGGGCGACGTTGTCGGTGAACTGACCAATGTCCTGGCAGGACAAGTCGTTGCCGACTTGCTCAGACGCAGTGTCCAGGCACAGATGTCATTGCCGACGGTCGCACGTGGCAACGACGTTGAAATGCTGCGAGGCAAGGGGGCTGCTACCCGGCACCTCGGATACACGTCGCCTCAAGGTCACTTCTGGTTTGAAGTCTGCACAGCATCCAATGTTCAGCGTCTCTGCAGAACACCTGGAACTGCAGCCTGAAACGTAGGGTGGGACAAGCTCGCTTCGAGCGCCGGCCCACCATCTTTCTCCGTGTGAAATGGGTTGTTGGCTGAATTGGTGGGCCGGCGCGGCGAAGCGCCGCTGGTCCCACCCTACTTT
>CAIWEX010000189.1 GCA_903911795.1 uncultured Schlesneria sp. | reverse complement strand
GCTTGATCGGATTCCCATTTTTCCGCCGCATTTGGGACGTGGACAATTGAAGCCTGTTCGGTCGCTGGTCCGTGGCATGGTCTGTTTCCTTGATTCGGTGTAAGCGCACGGCGAACCACAGTGCGACGGGATTAACCACGCCTGCCGGTCGTCGCGCGTATCGAGATGTTTTTTCGATGAATTCCACTGCGTCGCGAATACGGTCAACATCGTCTGCGTCGAACCCCAAGGCGGTATCGTGTGCCATTGGTCAAACTCGCGTCAGTTGTTGGTTTCGCGTTCTGCCAGCAACCGCTCAAGGTCGTCCTGTTCTTCGTCATCGCGGGGGACAAGCAGAACCTGTCTGTCACGAGGGGTCAGGCCGAACTTCGCCAAGAGTGTGATTAGCTGCCGAGTGATGGCGAGACTGAGCCGATGAAGTTCAGCGTCGTCTGGCTTTGATGTAATCGCGTCGTCGAGCTTGGACGACCGAACCATCAGCCGCGCCGCAAGTTCGATGGCTATTGAGTCCTGAGAGAACGACGTTCCCGATGTCAGTTCGACCAGTCGATCAAATGCCGCCTGAACATCGCCTGTAAGTTTCTGCGCCGGACATGGAACTCCACATCCGACCACGTTGACAGCCGCTTTTGGCTTCCTGCCACGAGCTTCGTTAATCCTGCCTGATCCAGCGCCACCCATGATGATGACTCCTATAAGGGGAAAACCACTTTTTAATGATTCGTTCTAAGGCCACTGCCACTCGGTTTGGACGTGTTTCACCTATCGCCCAACCCCACCCCTCCCGTATCTGCATTCACTGAAACAACTTGCGTCACTTGCATAAGGGGACGGGTAGGGTTTCGCCGCTGATCGTGTCCCGCAAAACCGCTCCGATGTCTGGCGTATTTCATGGCAATTCAGTCAGGGGGTGGTTTCAAACTGGTCTCCCACCAAACAGGCGCGATACTTCGTCAAAATCCACGTCCTCAACCTCATCCTGTGCTGACCACGTTGACGGGGCGGAATCGTCGAATTTGGCAACCTCTGGACACAAACCCCCCTTTTCTGCTTGGGAAACAGGGGTTTCCGGTACATGTCCACCTGTAGAGAGAATGAATCGCCGGGAAGGACGGCCGCCGGAAGGGGTCGTAGAAGTCTCAGACCATTCACCAAAACGACGATTTACAAGAGTCTGAAGGACAGCGTCTGCTGCTCCAGATTCACGATACCTACGTCTCTTGGATCTAAGTTCCGTAGGAAGGATCTCGCCACCTTGGGACTGAATCCAGGCGACTAGCTCGTGAAGTTCTGCATCCTGTTCTGTCTCAACCAGCATTGAATAGATTCGTTCGGCTTCGTGAGCGAACCAACGGGAAGCAGTGATTCCAGCTTCCATGTCCTGATCGTCGATGACTTCTCTGGTCTTCTCACCGAGTACAAACCGACAACAGGCGAATAGTAGAGCAAGTCTGACCGCTCCCCCTTCCAGCTTACTCCAGGCAGCTTTCATTTCTGCTGTCTCGATATCTGGTCGGGTCGCTCCAATCTCATCGTAGAATTGACGGAATCGGTGTTGTGCCTGAGATCGG
>CAIWEX010000188.1 GCA_903911795.1 uncultured Schlesneria sp. | reverse complement strand
CGCGGCGAACGACATTGGTTTCAGAACTCACGCGCATCGGGAAAAGGATCAGAAAAAGGTCGGAAAAAGGGGACAGATCGGCTCAAACGACATCTATTTCAGCCCTTCCAGTTTGCGATTTGCCTCAGCCTTGATGAAGACATCGCCTCGCGTCGCAGCAAGCTGATAATAGATCCGGGCGACGCCTGGTTTACCGTTCTTTTCCGCAGCGATCGCCCGTTCCAGACACTCTCGCGCGGACAAATCTGACGAGCGAGTTGATCCTTCCGGACGAGGAGCGGGAGGCAAGTCGTCGTTTGCTTGCAGGGCTTCGCGGATCGGTGCCGGAGCAGGTGGAAGTTCTGCCTCATCCAACCCCTGGGGTTTGATGCGTCCGTTCGAAGTCTTTAATTGACCTGTCGCCATGCGGAGCGCCAGAGGGCCAACAGGTGGGCTCACTGGAGGGATGCTGGCCATTCCTCCACCGACCATTGGGACAACCCCCGTGACAAACGGACGCTGACTGCCGATGAACAGGTAGCCGGGATAGCCATTCGTCGTCGTAAGGAACGGAGTCACTGTCGAACTCGTCAGCGTCGCTCCCTGTCCAAATCCAAAATCGAATTGGGAGTGTCCCGTCGAAAATCCGCCGTGAAGTCCAGCGTTCGGGGTATATCCGCCGAAAGGAGGGACGCCGCCACCGCCATTGAACCGCATGAAATAATGAGGGTTCTGAATACTCCAGCCAATATGCGAGTACTCGTAGAACGACGCGCCGTTGTGCTGCAAGGGAGACTGCGTCACCACCTGTTGCCCGGAAGCAATGCCGACCGGTACGACCACCATTACGGCACAGCAGAGAGCCATTCGCCACATGATGACATCCTTCAGCAATTGACTTGTGATGCAGACCGGGCAGAGGTCGCCTTTGTCGAGCGTACCAATTGCGGTAGCGGATTTCGAGAGCAAGTCTTGCACGCCATCAGGGATCTGCGGGGCACCGGTAGTCCGAGTACTCGTTCGATTTCACCGACAAATCACGCTTTGGGAATCTACACTGAAGTGCGATTCATACGTCGCGTGGATCACCCTGCGTCTCTGCGCCTTTGCGTCCCTGCGTTAAATTCCTTCATCTTTTCGCGGAAGAATTCTAGCGCAGAGACGCAAAGGCGCAGGGACGCGGAGAAGAACTGTCCGCCCAGCCAAATTATTCTTCAGATTCCTGTTGACACCTGCCGAATCAAACATACAATCGTTTCATACAAACGTTTGAATTACAGCTTTGAACGGAGTCTGAAATGGCAGATGAAACTCGGCAACGCCTGATTGATGCGGCTGGAACCGTATTTGCCGAAAAGGGTTATGAAGCGGCGAGTGTCCGCGACATCTGCAACGCCGCAAGTGCGAACCTGGCTGCCGTCAATTACCATTTCGGCGGGAAACGGGAGCTTTACGTGACTGCCGTCCGGCATGCGCAATGCTGTCGCCAGGAAGACGTTCCGTTTCCTGAGTATCCTGCCGACATGCCTCCCGAGACACGCCTGCGCGAGTTCATCGGGACGATGTTCGAACGGATGCTTTCGACCAATCGACCTCGCTGGCACTTAGAAATCATGCTGCGCGAACTGGCTCGGCCGACGGAAGCCTGTGCTGCGGTCGTTGAGGACTATATCCGTCCGATGGCAGATGCATTGCGGACAATCCTCAACGAACTGCTGCCAGACGATCTGTCCGTAGAGCAGCGCTGGATGATCGGCTTCAGCACCGTCGGCCAGGTTCTCTTTTACTACGTCCATCAACCCATCATTCGCCTGCTGACTCAGAACCCCGAGGGAAACACGTTTCCATTGGAGTTACTGGCGGACCATGTCACGCGGTTCACGCTGGCGGCGATCGGAGCCGGTCCTCCCGTCGTTTCCCGAAAAGCGGCTTTCACTGCTGCGAAATCTGAGGCTGAATCATGAACTGGGTTGCCTGGAAAATGCTGACGGGTGACCGTGCCAAGTATCTGGGTACGGTATTCGGTGTTGCATTCGGAGTCCTGCTGATCTCACAGCAGACTTCCATTTTTGTCGGCCTGATGCGCCGAACCGCTCATGCGGCCATTGATGTCCGCGATGCACAGGTCTGGGTGATGGACCCCTATCAACAGAACGCGGACGAGATCAAACCACTCTCCGAAACCGATCTGAATCGCGTGCGTGGCGTTGAAGGGGTGGAATGGGCTGTCCGTTATTTCAAGAGCCTGGCGCGAGCGAAGATCGAAACCGGAAGCTTTCGACAGGTCTTTCTAATTGGTCTCGACGATCACTCGCTGATTGGTGCTCCCGTAAAAATGCTCGATGGCTCGCTCGCGAACCTGCGTCGACCCGACGCGATTATCGTGGACAAATCCGGTTACGAATACCTCTGGGGTAAGGAACCGATTCGCCTGGGACGAACTCTGGAGATGAACGACCGCCGCGCGGTCCTCGTGGGGATCTGCGAAGCAACAGCGCCGTTTCAGACGTTTCCGATCATTTACACTCGGTATTCGCAGGCGGTTCAGTTTGTCGCGGGTGAACGTAAGGTGATGTCGTTCGTACTGGCACATCCGCAACAGGGTGTCACTCCGAAAGACCTGAGTACTCGGATCGCCGAGCGAACAAATCTGATGACAAAGACTCGTACGGAGTTCATCTGGTTCATCGTCGGGTATTACATGCGCAGCACCGGAATACCGGTCAACTTTGGCATCACGATCGCGCTGGGATTCATCGTTGGAACCGCGATCGCCGGGCAGACGTTTTATCTCTTCACGCTCGAAAACCTCAAGCAGTTCGGGGCGCTGAAAGCGATGGGGCTGAGCGATCGGCGGTTGACACTGATGGTACTGCTGCAGGCGACGGTGGTGGGGTTGATCGGATATGGGCTGGGGATCGGGATGACAGCACTGTTCTTCGAAGCAACCAGCAATGTCACAGCCCTCGCCGGTTTCTACCTTCCCTGGCAGGTTGCCGCAGGGGCAGCCGTAGCCGTTGGTCTGATCATTGTTCTCGCCAGCTTTTTGAGTTTGCGGAAAGTGCTGCTGCTTGAGCCAGCCATCGTCTTCCGTGGGTAAAGGTTCATCATGATTGCACCATTCAATAATGCGGAAAGTGTCGGCAATTCAGCGACCGCCATCGCAGACCGCGAGATTGCGATTGCCTGTCGCGGGATCGTCAAGGACTTTGGAGACGGGAACACGAAGGTTCGAGCCCTCCACGGCATCGACGTCGACGTGTTTTCCAGTGAATTGACGCTACTCGTTGGTCCAAGTGGTTGCGGGAAGACGACGTTGATTTCGATCATCGCCGGGTTACTCAATCCGACTGCAGGAGATCTGGACCTGTTCGGAATGAAGCAATCACAATTGCGAGGTCCGAAGCTGGTGGACTTTCGTGCCCAATCCGTGGGATTCGTATTTCAGCAATACAACCTGCTCCCTGCATTGAATGCGACGGAAAACGTCGCGATTCCTCTGTTGATTCAAGGCTGGAAACGACCCGCCGCGCTGAAGGCCGCACTGTCTGCACTGGAGGCCGTGGATCTGGGCTCGCGGGCTGAGCAACGACCAAACCAGTTATCCGGAGGTCAGCAGCAACGTGTCGCGATCGCCCGTGCACTCGTTCATCAACCGAGATTGCTGGTGTGTGATGAACCAACCGCGGCCCTGGATGCGGTTTCGGGGCAGCGTGTGATGGAGCTGTTGAAAAAAGTGGCGGTGCAGCCGGGCCGGGCGGTGATTGTGGTGACCCACGATGACCGGGTCTTTGGGTACGGCGACCGAATCATTTCGATGGCCGATGGTCGGATCGAGTCTGTTGAAAATCGCGAAAACGAATTGAATTCTGCAGGAAAAAGGGAAGAGTCATGAATCGTGCTTTCGGCCTGCCGCTATTAGCCGCGGCCGCATTCAGTTTTATGTCGTGGCATCTGGTGAAGTCTCACGAACCCGCTCCAGATGCGGAACCACCGGTCATCCCCAGCCGCAACCCCTACACTTCGACGATCGCCGGTGCGGGGCTTGTGGAGCCTCGTTCCGAGAACTTGAAGGTCGCCGCGATCGTTCCCGGCGTCGTCACGAAGGTCCACGTCCATGTTGGGCAATGTGTGCAAGCAGGGGACCTGCTCTTTGAACTCGACGACCGCCAGCGTCAGGCAGATCTGGTCGTGCAGCAAGCGGCCGTTGCCGAATCGAAGGCCGCCTTGTCACGGGCTCGTCACGCACCGCGAACGGAGGATCTGCCACCCAGCATCGCTCGTGTCGAAAAAGCCCGAGCTGAAATGATGGCTCAAAAAGATCAGTTTGAACGAACGAAAGAACTCGTCTCCTCCAAGGTTCTGACCCAGGAGGACTTTATCCAGCGGCAGCAGTCGTACCTCGCCGCACAGGCAGCCCTGTCACTTGCCGAGGCAGAAGATGCCCGGCTGAGAGCGGGAACGTGGAAGGAAGACCTGGCTGTTCTGGAAGCGCAGGTTGCTCGCGCTGAATCGTTGCTCCAGCAGGCCTCGATTGAAATCGAGCGATTGCAGATTCGAGCTCCCATCGCAGGGACAGTCCTCAAGGTCGATGTGCGCCCCGGCGAATATGTGGGGACGCCTCCAGGCCAGACGCTACTGGTTCTGGGGGATCTGTCGAAATTGCATGTACGAGTTGATATCGATGAACAGGACCTGCCAAGATTTCGACCTGGATTACCTGGAACAGGCTACGTTCGAGGGGATTCCCAGACACCGATTTCACTGGCGTTTGTCCGTGTGGAACCGTACGCCGAACCGAAAAAGTCGTTAACAAATGCCGGAGGCGAGCGCGTTGATACGCGAGTTCTGCAAGTCCTTTATGAATTGCAGTCGCCCCCTGAGACAGTCTATGTCGGTCAACAGATCGATGTGTTCTTGGACACGAGCCAATCCGCAACGAGACGAAGTGCTGATTGAATCCGATGATCGAATGCTTGTCGTCACAAATACTCCGAAGGAGTTACGTCATATAGCCCAGGGTTGCCGCGTTTCGCGGCTACCCTGGGAATGCGTGCAGGAGACTCATTTACCCAGAATGGGTTACGTCAAGAATGATGACGGAACCCCGTTGGGGTACAGG
>CAIWEX010000187.1 GCA_903911795.1 uncultured Schlesneria sp. | reverse complement strand
GTACACACCGCCCGTCAAGCCACGAAAGCGGGGGGCATCCGAAGTCGCCGAGCGAACCGCAAGGACGCAGGTGCCGAAGATGAACTCCGTGATTGGGACTAAGTCGTAACAAGGTAGCCGTAGGGGAACCTGCGGCTGGATCACCTCCTTTCTAAAGGATTTTGGCCGCTATTGCGCCAGAAACTTATCGTGACAACAATCCTTCGGGATTCGAGTGACGAAAAGATTCGAAAAGATAATAAACTCACAGACCGCTTCGGTCAGCAAAGTCTTCTCAGAACCTCCGACCATTTGATAATCATCAGCCCGCGAGAAATCGCGGGCTGTTGGTGTTTCTACAGCTGAAAACTGTCAGCAGGCCGCAATCAGTGTTTGGGGGAGTTTTCCGGTTGTGGCGCCTTTGCGGACGCTTCTGATCGTAAGCGACTGAAGCCAAGTTCTTTCAGCCCGATCTGCGGGTTTCCGAAGTGACGCCTGCGAAGCCTTGCGGGTTGTGATTGGCGTGACTTCCCGTCTGGTTCGCTTGTGCGATCCTTAAGGGAACGACCGATGAGAGCGGTGATACGGATGATGCGTGTGGCAGGGAATGCTGGCACGTGCTACTGAAAAGCCCTCACGGAAGGTGGCTCACCATGCAGCGGTGGCAGCTGACTAGCTTGGCCATTTGTGCTTTGTTCTCAATGAATTGCTCGGTGCGAGCGGAAGACGAACCTCTTCCTCCGTCACCGGATGTCCGCACAAATTTGGGCGCGACTCTGGAAGAGTTACAGTCGCTGGCTGAATCGAGCAGTCCGGCGCTTCGTCAGGCTGCTGCCGATGTTGAGACGGCTCGAGGAGTTGCCATTCAGGCAGGACTTTATCCGAATCCCCTGTTGATTGGCGGTGCCAACCAGATCGTTGGTAACCAGAGCCAGTATTACGCTGCTATGAGCCAGGAAATTGTTACAAAAAACAAGCTGGGTCTCAGTCAGCAGGCGGCAACGCGCCAGGTGATGCAGGCGGAACAGAATTTCATTGCCACTCGATATCAATTGCTGACTGCCGTTCGCCAGGCGTACATGAAAACGCTGGCTGCACAGCGTCGCTATGAAGTGCTTGTGCGACTCGTCGAAATTGCCCGAAAATCGATGGAGACTGCAGATCGGCTACGTGTTGCGGGTGAAGGGACCCGTACGGATCTCCTCCTTTTCGAGATTGAATTCGAAAAGGCCGAGGTTGCCGTTGAGAACGCCGAGGCACGTTTGGCTGCTGCCAGAAAAGAACTGGCCGCGACGCTGGGTTTGCGAGACATGCAGATCGGACGGATTAACGGAAACCTGCTGGAATCTCTTGATCAAGTGGCCCAACAATTGTTGCTGGAGGGATACGTCCCCTACAACGCCAGCGTCCAGATCGCTGAACTGGAAGTTGACCGTTCGAAGTTTCTGATTCGTCGCGCCGAAGTGGAGCCGTTTCCAAACGTGACCGTCTATGCAGGTTACCAGCGGCAGATTGAACCTGCCTTGCACAACATGGGACTACTTACTTTGTCGGTTCCTTTACCATTGTGGAACCAAAATCAGGGGAACATCACCTCGGCATATGGCAACCTTTCCAAGGCACATGCTGATGTCGATGCTGTACAGAATGACATTGCTCGTCGAATGGCTGAAGCAGGTGGACGCTACCGAGCAGCAGATCAGCAGGCTCGCCGTTTTGAACTGAAGATTGTCCCCAAGGCCCGTGAAGGTGTGAAGATGATTCAGGAAGGCTTCGCACAGGGACAACTGGACATCATGCGGCTGTTGCAGGCCCAGCGAGCCCTTGTCGAATCAAACCTCGGCTTCATTGATGCACTCGAAGCACGCTGGAACGCCGCCGCTGAAATGGCGGGAATCGCACAACTCGATGCATTTCCATGATCCGACGATAGGGGCCTCGACTTCAATAGTGGTTTTCCCGCACCTTAGGCCCAGGGTTGCCGCGTTTCGCGGCTACCCTGGGAATGCGTGCAGGAGACTCATTTACCCAGAATGGGTTACGTCAAGAATGATGACGGAACCCCGTTGGGG
>CAIWEX010000186.1 GCA_903911795.1 uncultured Schlesneria sp. | reverse complement strand
CGACCTGGCCAAGAAGCTTTGGCGCCCAATGATCAAGTTCGCGATGAAGCGTGACGTCACGTTGTCATTGTTGGGGGTTCCGCGAGCCCAGCGCCGCCAGATTGACGAAGGATATCCCGGAGGAATCCTGCAGTTCGTTGTCGACCGCGTGGAAGCGGTCTTTACGAAAATCCCTTTCAAAGACAATTACGCCTGGCGAGTCTACCTGACGGGCGAATACACCCCCGATGCCTGCCCGGAATATCTGAAGCCAGAAAACTTCGCCAAGTTGAAGGAAGGTGTCGCTGACCATGTGACGTCACACACCAATACCGTGCAGGGCTTCCTCGAACAGTCGCAGCACCAGATTTCCCGGTTCATCCTCCTTGATCACATGGACTGGCTCTCGAAAGATCCCACGAAAAAAATCCTGACGGCCGAGTGGCAGGCAATCATGGACAAAGCGGCTCCCAACGCTCGAGTCCTCTGGCGCAGCGCGGGCCTCGACGGGACCTTTATCAATCCGATCGAAGTGAATGTGAATGGCCAGAAAAAGTCACTCGAACAGATCCTGCAGTACAACCATCCTCTGGCAGTAGAACTGCACGCCAAGGATCGCGTTCATACCTACGGCAGTTTTTGTATCGCGGATGTCAGGAAATGAAGTGGCCAGCAGGCCACCGATATGCCTAAAATCTAGCTCTCCTAGCAAACTTATCAGGCACTCGATCGCAGCGGCCGATCGTGATGCGTCGATTTTGCCCACGGAAATCGCGTTGATTCGTGTCTATCGCTGACTTTCTCGTTCGGCGGTAAACCGTTTGCTCAAGGATTCCACTCAACCAGGTCAACTGGTTGCGATCCGCTACCGATCCGCATCTGACAGGAAAAATACAACGTGTTAGACATGAAACTCGCCCTGGGATTTCGTGAGGGCGATGCTGATGTTCAGGCTGGCGAGCGGAAGGAACTGCTGCGTTATATCAATCTGAAACTCGCGGCCAACGGTTTGCCAACGGTTCATGCGGCGGGGGGTACGGAACTCGTCGCACTCGCTTCGGGCCTGTTGACTAATTTCCGCGAGAAGACCCGGCTGCTGGATGATCATCGCTGTCCGATCGATCAACGCATCGAATCGTACTTGAACAATCATTTCGCTGACCAGAATTTGACAGAACCTCTGCGTGTTCCCGGTCGGGCGATGGTTTTGGACCGACATGGTTTGGCCCGCGAATTGTCACTTCCGGCGGACGGGGACGAATTCGAAAACGAACTGCTTCACTCGTACCGCATCCGCAACGGCGTGCTCCATAACCCTCGCTCCGATCGACGGACAACCGTCGGGACGTTTCATGTCTGCGAAGGGGGCCTCGCGATACCGGGGGATAAACGAGCTGTCCCGCGAAATACATTTGTGGAATTATTTCGCGCGGCAATGAATCCCCCCAAAGATCTGATGCTGGTACCGTTTACGGCGAACCAGGCCGACAAGGCGCACTACTGGATGGCAATCATGCTCAGGCCAGTCGTCCGACCTGCCGTACCCGGATATTGCGCCGAAAAAACGATGGAGGTACGCTTCTTTGCACCGGGTTCGCTCGTCAGCAATCTGGACTTTGTCGAATCGATCTTCGGGAATGCTGGCGATCCATTCGTTCCGATTAATGATTCTGGCCTGGATGTCGACCACTGGTCAGGGCACACGGGCTGCGTCATCCTTGCACCTCAACTCACCGGGCTGACCAAACGAGAAGTTGGTCTCCCCCACATCAGCGAGGCGACAGATCGTCAAAAGCGCGATCGGATGTGCTGGGAAAATGAAACGGAACTCTATAACGACGGCGATGCCTTCAAGGTGACCTGCCGGACAGAAGAAGGAGTGATCGTCACGATCATCGCCGACAATTATTTCGGCTACTGCAAGAAAGAAGTCAAAACGCAGATCAGCTACGCTACGAACCTGATGGGGGGCGTCGAAGAAGAACACGCTGGTGGGGCACTCGTTTTCCCAAGCTGGAGCCTGGGAGAGGAACTGCAGGTCAACAGCCGACGATACAACGGCCGAACCTTCGAAGACGTCGTTCGCGAATACGGGGCCTGGATCGACGTTAAGCCCGAGGGTTACGGCGTCGACACGAAATTTCCTGACCTGATATACATTCCCGAAGATGCACGAGCCGATCTGCGTCAACAGAACATCAGCTGGGTTCGGGGCGAAAAAACTCTCGCGATCCCCTTGCTTCCCGGCAAGGTCTACATGGCTCCATCTGGTTACAAAGTGCGGATGGAAAAGCATCCGTCAGCACCTTCGTGGCGCATCATCGGAACCGCCGCCGAAGGAACGTTCTGTCATAAGCCCTGTACTGTCAGTGGTGGTGGCAAGAGTGAAATCAGCAAATCGCTGGTTGATTACATGCAGTACGGTTCCGTGTTCGTCGCTGACATTGAACGCGATCTGGATCTTGTACAGCAGATCTTCGACTTCAGTTTCGACAACCGGTGGACTTCGGAAGCAAAACAGAAGCAAAACTATCAACTCTATCCGAGCCGCTCGATCCTTAGCCCGAAGCGATCGCTGGGAAGCGTTATCAAGCTGCTCACCCCATCCGAGGAAGAATACACCCCGGAATACAATGCCTGGCTGAAGTCGATTCCCGACCACATTTACGCACTCGTCTACGCCATCAAGCGATTCTATAACCCCGTCTGGGGCAACGATTGGCGACGCCATTTCAGCGTGAACTTCGTCAACGGCAGCCCGGGGCACGAATTCAAACTGCATGATCGGCAGATCGTCGGGACTTACCTGCGAGTCGGTCTGTCGGGCGAGCATGGCTGGCGCACATTCAAGGTGCGACAGGACTTTGCCGCTGCATCTAAAGTGCAGAACGAAGATGATATCAGTGCTTCAGTGGTCGTTCCGTCGCGGCGGTTGAATGATCTGGCACCGACCCGTCCACTGATCAACGATCAGCGGCAGACGGAGTTGGAACCGACCGCGATGAAGTTCGTCACCAATTGCGAGTACCGACTGTTCCAGCGTCCTGATGATGCCATTCATCGCGGATTCGACAAGCAGGCCGAAGCGGATATGGCACGCAGCGATGTGAACTTCATCTCGAATTTCGAACCGATGTCGCGTGCCGATGTCGCCGACATGATGAATAAAGTCGTCGACTTCGACGCCTTCACCGCTCCGATGAAGCGTTTGCTGGAATCGGTATTGGAATCGGACTCAGGTTACATCGTCTGCTCGGACAACCCCCGCCGAGTGGGCGGAATTCCCTCGAAAAATCCCCGTTATCTGCAGGATCGGCCCGATGTGGTCCGGCCAATCGACCGTTATGTCGGAGAAATGGGAACACGCTTCTGGCGTAAGATTCCGGCTCACCAGCCGGTCCACCTGCCTGTGAATGCCGTCCTGTCTGGCCGACGCAACAATCCGCCCGAAAAGGCCAAGGGGATTCGCAGCCTGGCCGTCTACAACCCGATCCACTACCAGGAACTGCCCGAACTGTTCATGGACTACATCTGTTCGTTGACTGGAAAATCGCCGTCAACGACCGGTGCCGGAAGTGAAGGAGCCCTGACGAAAGGACCCTTTAACGCAGTCATTCCGACGGCAGACATCAACACCGCACTCGTTTCGATGATCTTGACCGATCTTCCGGGATATTCGACAGCAGCCGGACATATTGGTCCTTCCGCACGCTTCGACCACGACATCAGCCTGCTGGTCCCCGAAGTCTGGAGCCGCATGTCGCCTGACGAGCGAGATCCTCAACTTCTGATTCGTGAACGGCTGTTGGAACCGATCAAGAACTTTGAGTTCAACGGAGAAACTATCCCCGCCTCGCGACTGGGATACCGGATCACGGATCGATTTATTCGCCGATACTTCGGTCGAGTTTTCGATAATCCAGACAAGGTGTTCGACCGAGCGATCCTGCAACCGGAAACACAGGATCTGGAGTCATTCGCAGACGGAATCAAATACATCGTCGAAGCACAGCAGCGGTCTGCCCAGCAGTATTTCGACGATGGTTCGATCGAATTCGCCTGCCCACCACTACGAGCGTTGCTTTCGATCATGGCCTTCGGGACTTTCGAAGGAAAGACAGAGCGTGACCCCGCCATTCGGCAGATGTTCACGAAGGAATCGCTCCTTGCGAGTGACTGGTATCGCGAACGATTACTGACTCAACAAAAGCGGGATCTGCAGCTTTGGGAACGCCATCAGAATTACCTGAAGCAGTACCTGCAGGACCGTCCGAACGCTGACCCCGCCGTGCGGGAAGCGATTCACCACCGTTTGCAAATCGTCACATCGGAACTGGACCGGATCCAGCAACCAGCTTATGTGGACGAACTCTTCGGAACACTGGGGGCAGAGCCGCGTCTTTAGTTTGCAGCATCACTGAAACAGAAAGTCCCGAGAAATCGGGACGCGTGCGAAGGCGATAATCGTTGATGATCTCTGGAAACACCGAGTTCTTACGAATGCAGCTACGAGAAAACGGTTAACAAACGAGGCATACCACAGCCGAGACATTGGCCTTCAAGGTGGCATCACATGGATTCTGGAGCGATCTCTTCGGCAGATTCCCATGACATGGGAACAGCGGGCCTGGCAGGCCGGAATGTGCTCGACATCTCTGTTGTTCGAGCCCTGAGCCATCGGTCCAATGTCCGTGGCTTCGTTCGTTTCGGATCTCATCTGCTTGTGATGGGGATGACCGGTACCCTCGTCTGGCTGGCACAGCCGAATTGGTGGCTGATGATTCCCGCGATGGTACTGCATGGTTTCACCATCGTCACAATGTTTGCCCCGATGCACGAATGTGTCCATCGCACCGCATTCGCCAATCGTACTCTCAATGAAATCTTCGGCTGGGTGGCAGGTCTCCTGAGCTTCTACAATTTCACGTATTATCGCCATTACCACACTTGGCACCACCGGTACACGCAGGATGCCCAGCGTGACCCGGAGTTGATGACCCCCAAGCCGCAGTCGATCTGGAGCTACCTGCTCGAAATCAGCGGGATCACATTCTGGCTTTGGAGACCGACGACGTTCCTTGGGCTGGCTGTTGGGCGAGCCACGCGATATCCGTTTGTGCCAGCCGACGCTCGCTGGACAATTGCGATATCGGCCGGAGCTCAACTGGGGATTTACGTGGCAGGAATTGTTTCCATCGCCCTGGGTTATCCGTACGTCTGGCTGTATTGGTTCCTCCCTGCAATTCTTGGTCAGCCTCTGCTGCGGGCGATTCTAATTGCGGAACATACCGGATGCAGCATGGGCGAAAACGGGCTTACAAACACTCGCACGACATTGACCAATCCACTGGTTCGACTGGTGATGTGGAACATGTCATTCCATACGGAACACCATCTTTATCCGTCGATCCCGTTTCATCAGCTTCCCAGCGTACATCAGCACTTGCGCGAAAAACTGCGGCATCTCGCTCCCAACTATGTGGCCGCCAACCGGACTGTCATTCAGTCCCTCGGTACTGTTCCGAGTGAGGAATGATGGCCGACTACGAAGTTTTCAAGCTGCCGTACTTTCTCCTGCAGAGTGGCGTGACGCTGCCCGAAGCGACCCTGGCCTATAAAACCTATGGGACGCTCAACGCGACTCGATCGAATGCGATTCTTTACCCGACATCCTACGCAGCTCAACACCCTGACATTGACTGGCTGATCGGCCCCGATCGAATCCTCGACTCGACCCGCTACTTCATTATCATTCCCAGCATGTTCGGGAATGGTCTGTCGTCGTCACCCAGTAACCTCGCAGATCAATTCACCAGCCACAATTTCCCCGTCTTCACGCACGTGGATAACGTCTCTGCACAGCGACGATTGCTCATGGAAGTCTTCGGTATTGAACGACTGGCCCTGGCCTATGGCTGGTCGATGGGAGCGCAGCAGGCACTTCACTGGGGAGCCCTTTACCCTGAATGCGTCGAGCGGATTGCAGCGGTTTGCAGTGCCGCAAAAACGTCGCAACACAACATTGTCTTTCTGGAAGGACTGCGCGCAGCACTGACCACGGACCCGGCATGGAACGGTACATGCTTCGTTACCAAGCCCGAACGGGGACTACGGGCGTTCGGCCGGATCTACGCCGGGTGGGCGTTGTCCCAGGCCTTTTACCGTGAACAGAAGCACCTCGATCTCGGCTATACGTCTCTGGAGGATTTTCTGATCCGTGATTGGGAAGCCAGCTTTCTGAGACGCGATGCGGCCAACCTGCTGTCAATGATTGAAACCTGGAAGCGATCCGACATCAGCGACAATGAAAAGTATGCCGGAGACCTGCCCAAAGCCTTGGGTTCCATTCGTGCCAAGACACTGATCATGCCGGGCAGCCACGATTTGTATTTCACTCCCGAAGACAGTCTGGCAGAAGCTCGACTGATTCCGAATGCACAGTACCGACCGATTCCCTCGGTGTGGGGACATCGAGCCGGTAATCCTAGTAAAAACCCCGAAGATCAACAGTTCCTGAAATCCGCCATTGCCGAACTGCTGAGCGCTTAGCAGCCGGTCAAAATCGTCGTTGCCTGTTCTGTCGATGCGTCTGTTGTTCAACCCGCTTCTATCGGGACAAGCCCGAAGGGAGGAGTCACAGCCATCGAGCAAAGCCACGCGTGCTTGACCGGCTGATGCAACTCCGGCCAGACCTCCTGATTGAGAGTTGTGCCGATGACGCTGCAAGAAAAAGCCGAACAACTGGGTATCCGATACTTTCTCGTTTCGTATTCCGATTTGTTTGGTACCGCACGCTCCAAACTGATTCCCACACAGGCCATCAACGAGATGTCCAGGATCGGGGCGTCGTTCGCGGGGTTTGCCACGTGGCTCGATATGACGCCCGCCGATCCCGATGTGTTCGCGTACCCGGATCCTGACAGTCTGATTCAGCTTCCATGGAAGCCCGAGGTAGGCTGGCTGGCAGCCGACCCGTGGATGAACGGCAAGCCTGTCGCCCAAGCTCCGCGGAATGTGTTGAAGAAGTCACTGGCATGTGCAGCCGAGCGTGGGTACCAGATGCGGACGGGAGTGGAATGTGAGTTCTTTCTTTTGACTCCCGACGGACAAGCGATTTCTGATCCTCGCGACGAACAGTCCAAACCGTGCTATGACCAGCAAGCCCTGATGCGCCGCTTCGATCTGATTTCCGAGATTTGCGATGCTCTGATCACGCTTGGCTGGGAGCCCTATCAAAACGACCATGAGGACGCGAACGGCCAATTTGAAATCAACTGGAAGTACTGCGAAGCGCTGCTGACAGCCGACCGTCAGACATTCTTCAAATACATGGTGAAGTCATTAGCCGAGAAGCATGGGATGCGAGCCACATTCATGCCCAAACCTTTCTCGAAGCTGACAGGCAACGGTTGTCACATTCACGTTTCACTGTGGGACCGGGAAAAGGGAATCAACCTCTTTCACAGCGACGTTGACAAGGAGGGTCTGTCACCACTTGGCTACGACTTCCTCGGGGGTGTGCTTCATTCGGCAGAGGGATTGTGCGCCATCGTTAATCCGACGGTGAATTCCTACCGCCGCATCAATGCACCCCGAACGACATCCGGAGCCACCTGGTCCCCCAACACGATCAGTCACACAGGCAACAATCGGACTCACATGATTCGAATTCCAGATGCCGGCCGCTTCGAACTACGACTCTCGGACGGCGCCGCGAACCCCTACCTGATGGCCGCGGCGCTTCTGGAGGCAGGACTGGACGGCATCGACAACCACCGCGACCCCGGCCCGCCACTCGACACGAACGCCTACCTGCACCCACACCGGATCGAGAGTCTGCGCCAACTTCCTGACAATCTTCAAGACGCCCTGCGCGCCCTGGAATCCAACGCGATTCTGACCGCAGGCCTAGGTGAGGAGTTCACGTCGGCGTATTTGAAACTCAAGCGAGCCGAATGGCGGGACTATGCCAACCACGTCTCTGCGTGGGAACTCAGCCATACGCTCGACTGCTGATGCGCTCTAGTCACGGGATTTTCATCGCCAGAAGTGATGTTGCTGCAAAACCGAAAATCGAACAATTCTTGGCGAACGGGTCAGGGGCTGGACGGTGACCGGGCAGGTGCAGTGGGTATGGCTGGTTGCTTTTTGTTATGCGACGGCAGGCTACTCACGCACGGGCACGGGACCGGGCGATTGGACTTCAGGACACGTCGTCAAAGAGCTGAAAATCGGCATGGCCACCATCAATGACCTATTATTCAAGCAACGCAATGAGTTCCTTGTCGCCAATCTGCGTTGCAAAATCGACTGGTGATTTTCCATGCTTGTTTTTCACCGCAGAAAACTGTTTACCGCTGTGTCGCAGCAATGCATTGACGACGCCATACTTTCCTCGTGCGTTGAACACCGCACTCCACAAAGCTGAGTTCCCATGCACATCAACGAGTGACAAATCACCGCCGTTCGACAGGATCTGCTCTGCTGCATCCACGTTCTGGTACGTCGCCGCATAGTGCAGAGGAGTTTGGCCCTTCGAGTCCTGTGCATTGACGGCAATGCCTAACTTGAGCAGTTCACCAATCACTGATTGATTGCTGTAGGCGATTGCCGTGTGCAGCAGATTTTGCCCATCGTCGTGTCGAACATTGATGTCAGGAGCGGTAACCAACGCGGTCGCTGCGGACGCACCATCTCTACGTACAGCTTGAAACAAATCTGTAAGCATTGCTTGTCCTTTCCTCATTCCCATTTGTGGCTTTGATTCTTAAGCCAATGCTCCGGCCAATAGGTGTTTGGATCACGATATTCTTTGAGGAATTCCTCCAAAGTCGACTTCAGCAGGTCAGTTTCGGTCGTCGATGGGGCGCCAACCGCTGGTGGGCGAGTACCTCGCCTCTGCGTGGGAACTCAGTCATACGCTCGACTGCTGATCACCGTTTGGGTTCAGATGACGTCTCAAGGCATTGTCGCAGTGGAAATGCCCGATTGACAGATTCGTACAATGACTGGAAATCGCTTTGAATCACGTCGATCCGACTTTGGATTTCGGCGACGGCGGCAGCCGTCACGGTTTCGCGTTCAGCAGCGGTGAGCGGGCGAGAACTGCGGCTGTAGTTGGCGGGAGCATTCTCGGGCGGTGACAATCGATCGATCCGCGATGCTTCCCGTACACCTCGGCCCGCGGATAGTTCAGCTTTGACTCGATCGAGTAACTGTTGATTGGAAACCAGCAAATGATCACGCAAGGATTCGGGCGATTTCAAAAATCGACAGACGTCCGCATCGAGAGTCATCAGCGAACCACGCACAGGCTCGTTTGAGATCGAGATCTGATAAAGCGTGGCGACATCATCGGCCGCTCCTGACTTACCACCAAACGTGAACGCCTGGGAATACGACTGCATTCCCGATTGCGACCATCGGAGTCCTGGCTTCAAGGCCTCATCTTTTGCCTGATGATAGTCCCACAGAATTTCACACTTCTCCATCGGCTGACCCGATCTCGGATATTTTTCACCGTGCATCGTGTAATAGTCGACGGCAGTGCGCCACCCCTTCTCGGGTGGATTCCAGACGGCGTGCATACCCAGCCCGACAATTTTTTCACGGCTGGACGGGTCTGGTGAATCCGCATCGAAGTAAGCACTCATCGAGAGGCAATGCATCTCGTTGAGACCGCAATAATTGATCGGGTTTCGGCCCTTTTCAGCGAAGCTTGCCCACTCGGCAAAGTAAACTCCTCGTGCCTGAAGCGAGTCAAAGGCCTGATACGGACGACGATGCCAACCAGACTTCGAGAATGCGTTACAGGCCGCATCGAATCGTCGAAACTTTTCACCCAGTTTTTCGTCTGGGAATCTCATTTCGACAAGCGGGAACCTTTTGGGGGATGGCGGCTCTGCCGACCATGCGGCGGCGTGGAATAGAGTTAACATGCCGACACAGCAGGTAATCAGACTGTAGCCAGCTCGAATTCGAATGCCGGACATGATAGGGCGATCACTCCGAATTGAATCATGTATTGCAGCGAACGCGTCAATGATAATCCGGATGACGCCCAGGCTGAAGTCGTCCGTAACACCAGACTCCTTACTCTTCGTCGTCATCCTGACGCTGACGCTTGCGATCGAGTTCAGCCCGATCGTGATTCAAGCGGTCTTTCAAATCTTGCTCGCGCAAGGCTTGATCACGGCGTAGTTCTGCCTGAGCCGCACGTTGCTCTGCAGTCATTCGCTCGGGGCCAGACAACTGTTGAATTTCGTTTTCCCAGGCAGCCAGTTTTGACAGACCGTTTCCTGCCGCTGGCGTCGGCGTTTCCACGTACCCAACCTCGTCGACAGGCTGATCCATTTCTGACGGAAGGGCCGCGTCCTCGCTCGAGCGTGTTTCGGCAGCGGGACGCCCGTTATTCGAGGGCCCTTCATTGCGATTCTGCCGATTCGTCCACGACCGGACGGATGCGGCCTGATTGCGTCGACGATCAGACTCGCGGGTTTCGGATTCCGATGAAGTTGCCGAATCATTCGAGGCGTGATCTCGCGTCGCTTTTCGGTCACGGGCATGCAACGCCGCAGCCGCATCGTCGTCGATATTCAAACGTGTTTCGTCCTTCCATTCCGTTTCTTCCAATTGTCGCAGGGACTCTCTGACGGAAAGAATGGGGGGGGCATCGATTCCTTCAAATGTCGGGCGTGGCGAATTCAATTCGCGTAACATCGCCGTCCGGGCAGCACGGCGATCGCTGATGGCGAAGCTGGCCAGTGTGACCAGAAATGCCAGTCCGACAGCACTGATCAATATGAACATGTAGGGAACGATAGCGTCCGTCGAAGGGACAGCATTGGGCGAGATGTACGGGACCACTCGATTGGCGATCAGCGTCGGTGTGACATGCATCCCACCCTTGGAAGGATATCCCTCGCGCTTAAAGAAGAAACCGGTGACACGAACCTGTTTTCGCAGATTGTCACCCGGTTCGAGTTCTCGAGGCAATTTTGTAAACACGACGCGATACGGGTTGCGATCCGAGTCCGCTGTGAAGATCCAGCCTTCATACAGGGTTCCCAACCCGAATTCATTCTGCCCCGCCTGAAATTCGTAAAGACGCCAGAGTTCCCCTTGAATGGTTATCGGCTCACCACGGTAACGATCGGGTTCGGTCATCAGATTGATGTACAGGACATCGGTGAAGCCAGCCCGTTCCAGTTCAACAGGATTGACCCGACTGGCGTGGTAAACCAGGCGATAATAGGCATCGGCTTCATCGCGGCGGATGCCGAGCGTATTGTCTTTCACGCGGCGCAGGATACCGCGATCGAAGTTCGTTTCCAGGCGGGCAATCTCCTGGTCGAGACCGTCGCCACTTTCCGCCGGACTCGTTTCCTGCCCAGGAACCTTCCAGGGATCGCGTCGTTTGGGGACAGGTTGATCAGGATCGGGATCAGCCGAATTTTCTGGGGGACTCAAGAATTCATCAGGTTTCAGCCCCGGACCATCGGGATCGTCTTCCACTTTGAAAACCGCAGGATCAGGTGCACCTGGGAGTGGCGGAGGCTTGGGGTTTCGATTCCTGGGATTCTGAAACGCGGTCATGATGAACATGATCACGCCAATCAACGCCACAAATCCCAACATTCGCAGTTGCAAACGGCGATTCAAATGCGGCGGAGTTGAATTCGAGACCTCGAAACGCATGCGAGTCCGACCGATGTGAAGGAAGGAAAACTGCGAGTTCCGGCGAGTTCACCGCAACTCAACTTCAGGACGGAGAGTTTATCAGGTTTCGCCAGTCTCACAATGTGTTTCACTGAATCTCGACCGGACAATCGCCAATTTCGAGAACACGGAGGAAAGGCAAATGGTGATCGCTAACTAACAGCTTCTGTCTTTCCTTTGCGTCTCTGCGCCTTTGCGTGAGCTTCTTGACCCGGACGAACGGAAGATTGGCCTACAGTATGTTTCTAATTCGCTTGTCGAGCCCCGTCGCTCCTACTGGCGACGACGTGAAATTCTTGTGGCAACGATCGAAGAAGGTCACGCAGAGACGCGAAGACGCAAAGGTAAGAAGTTGAAGTGCTCACGTCGGTTGCGTCTTTTCGCGATGGAAGTCGTCAATAACGCAGAGGCGAAAGTGCGTAGAGGTGCGCTCCACGACCTCGGCGTTTCTAAACGTTCTTGCGTGCGAAGTTGCCTGATCGCTCCCTCGTACCCATCATCAATCCCAAATCTAAGCCCTATCTTCGCCCTCCCCATTTTGTCCACCGATCAATCGGGATTTCTGCTACTCTTGTCTTCGCTCAACTCCACCATCAAAAGGTCTGCAATGTCTTCCATCTTTCGTCTACCGGTGATCACAATCACAGCGGCCATACTGATCGTTCAAGCCGCTATTTTCGCGACATCATCGAGCGCTTGTACGCGTGCCCTCTATTTCGGCAAAGAAGGAATGACGGTTGTCGGCCGTTCGATGGATTGGAAAGAAGATCTACACAGCAACCTGTGGATATTTCCGCGAGGGATGCAGCGCGACGGCGGACTGGGGGCAAAATCGCTGAAGTGGACCAGCAGGCATGGAAGTGTTGTTGCGTCGGTCTATGAAGGTGGAACAGCGGATGGGATGAATGAGCGGGGGTTGGTGGCGAACCTGCTTTACCTCGCGGAATCAGAATACCCACCACTCACCGACACTCGTCCGGCCGTGATGATTACAGCCTGGGCGCAGTATGTCCTCGACAGCTTCGCCACCGTTGAGGAAGCGGTTTCCGAACTGAAAAAGGAATCTTTTCGGATGGTTGCGGTTGTCGCTCCCAACGGGGCGGCGGGAACGGTTCACCTGGCGATTTCCGACCCGACTGGAGATTCTGCGATCCTGGAATACATCAAAGGGAAGCTGGTCATTCATCACGGCCGCCAGTTCCAGGTGATGACCAACTCGCCAATCTTTGACGAACAACTCGCCTTGAATAAATACTGGCAGCAAATTGGTGGAACCGTGATGCTGCCGGGTACCAACCGTGCGGCAGATAGATTCGCCCGGGCGTCGTTCTACATCAATGCCTGTACGCAGACCAGTGAACCTCGTGAGGCTGTGGCGAGTGTCTTCAGTGTGATGCGGAATGTCAGCGTTCCGCGTGGAATCAGCACTCCCGATCAGCCGAACATCTCATCAACGATCTGGCGGACGGTCGCAGACCAGAAGAATCGCGTCTACTATTTCGAAAACACATCCAGCCCCAGCCCGGTCTGGATCAAGCTGGACAAGTTGGATTTCGCGGAGGGTTCAGGAACTCGCAAACTGACACTGGTCGGCAACCCCGATCTTGGCGGTGACCAGACGATAAAATTCGAAAAGGCTCAACCGTTCAAATTCCTCGCGCCAGACTGACTGGTGGATCCTGCCAGCTGAATCTTTAAGTCTTACTCGTCGCTCAATTCGTCGTCTGAATCCTTTTTCGGCCGACGTTTCTTGACGGCGGGAACTTCAGATCGACGGAAAACGGCAACGACATCTTCGATCGGGACAACATACAGCAGGTTGTCCGATTCAAAGTCGACGGGGATCGCATTCTTGGGATGAAACAGCACCTTGTCGTACTTGCGGACCGGAAAATCGTGATCGCGCTCGATCTGAACGCTGATCTCGACGACGCGCCCGGTGATGGTCGGAATCTCTGCCTGATCCGGCAAGACGATTCCTCCGCGAGTCTTCTGTCGTGCTTCATCCTTGCGGATCAGGATCCGCTTTCCAAGTGGTTCCACGTAATCAGTCACAATCAAGCTCCGGTTCAATATCAGGTCTTCCGAGAGAAATCATGGGGGGATTGCACGGCGCCGTCAACCATTCCATCGCCAAACATCTGCGGCCCCTGGTACGACGTCAGATTCTCATTTTGGGTGAGCGTGACTGGTGCTGGGCTGCTGGAACTCGCTCACTTGTCTGGCCCATAAGATAAAGTGCAATTTTGCGGTTTCCGGCACCTTCCGGCCCAGCTTCGCCGAATTCGAGATGCAGGTCGTCATCGACTCACACCCGGGTTTGAATTTCTACTGTCGACATGACAGGTGACACGTGTCCCGTGACCAGGCAATGTCACTTCAAAAGTTGGCACGAGCGTTTTCGTTCTGTGGCGGTTTCACGTTAGAATGTGACGATGAATACTGTCATCGAACCCGCCATTGGCGAAGGCCGGATTCCGGCGTTGAAGTTGCTGTTTGCTCGATTTCCGCTGGAGGAACAAGAGGCTCGCTTGCGCGATGCTCTGGCCGCCGGCGAAACTGGGAAGCTGCAGTTAGAGAACTTGCTGCTGGCCCAATGCGAAGGGATG
>CAIWEX010000185.1 GCA_903911795.1 uncultured Schlesneria sp. | reverse complement strand
GGGCTCATGCGGGAGTCCCTGATTACAACCAGCATGGTGTCGGCATTGTGCTGGTCGGAAACTTTGAGAAAGAGCCGCCTTCGGCGGCACAACTGGCTTCGGTCAAGAGATTGGTAAGAGTGCTGGCGCGGGAATATGAGATCGCCAAGGACCAGATCGTCGGACACGGTGACGTGAAACCGACGGAATGCCCTGGAACCCATTTCCCGCTCAGCGAGATCCGTGGCAGTATCACGGCACTGATACCGGAAGATTCGTTGGTAGATCACCTCGATGGATCTCTTCAGCTTCGGTGAGATGGTTTTGAACAGTCCTGATGAGTGACAGGCCCAGATGTCACCATCCGCCGGACCCCTACCGGCGTCAGGGGGATTCGCGAAAATGACAGACTATTCCTTTTTCGAATCGCAGTCCGACGATCCTTCGGAACAGTCCAGCGAAGATCGCTTCGCCTGTTCCCGGCGCTTCGTCGACTTGACTCACACGCTGGAAGCCGCAAGCGAAGGTGAGGGCGAAGCCGCTTCGCCCGAGATTGACGATTTCCCGGCGCACCCTGAAATCATCGAACTGATCGAATCGTTACTCGTAGCAGATCCCAACCTGCAGCCGTCGTCCGAGGTTCAGACGAGTGAGCGGTCGCACACGGTCTATCTTCCCGAGCACTACGAAGCCGGATACGCCTATCCGCTGATCGTCTGGTTTCACGGCGATGGTTCGTCGGAAGCGGAATTGTCCAGCGTCATGCCATCGATCAGTGATCGCAACTATATCGGGGTCGCACTCCGCGGTGACATCACTTCAGGGACCGGCTTTGGCTGGTCACTGGAAGGTGCCAAATCTCCGGAATTGCTGGAAGACATTCGCCGCATCGTGACTGGCCTGCGACGGCAGTATCACATCCACAGTGAGCGAATCTATCTCGCAGGCTTCGGCAGTGGCGCCACGACCAGCATCCAGTTAATGCTGAGTAAGCCGGAATGGTTCGGTGGCGTGATCAGCTTCAGCGGCGAGATGCCGAAAAACGAAGGCCAGGCGATGCCTGCCGACGAACTGAAAAACAAACGCATCCTGCTGGCCACATCGCTCGGTTCATCAACAACCCCGCTGGGCGACGTTGTTGCCACGGGTCGACTGCTGTACTCCGTTGGAATGCAGGTCGGCACTCGCGTCTATCAGGGTGTCCAGAACAGCCCGACAAACAAGATGCTGCGAGATCTCGATTCCTGGTTGATGGACGACATCTGCGGCAACGTCAAGGTCTGACGATGTCAGGGTTCCTTGTTCGAGGATCGAAGCATTGTTCGGCGCGGGTCTCCCGACCCCGCCGAAAAGCCCGACCGCAGGTCTCCCATTCTCCACGAATCGCGGACCACCCATCGCCAGTCCATCTCGATGAGCGCTGCTATTGGGTGCCACGGTCTTACGGCCCAAGTGGGTCGGCAGTTCATCCAGCCAGGGCCTTTCGGCCCTGGGAAACGATGTAAAACACATGATCTGAGGCCTGAATGGCCGAACATT
>CAIWEX010000184.1 GCA_903911795.1 uncultured Schlesneria sp. | reverse complement strand
CGTATCGGCCTGGGTGTGATGTTTGCTCTATCGATGTCAATTGGCATCTACTATCGCCTGCAAGCTTCAGCCACTGGCAAAAAGATTTCGTACCGCGAAGAAGGCTATCTGTTTGCGACTCTCCTGCGATTGTCAGGATTCGTACTCTGGCTGCTGACAGCAACTTATCTGATTGCGCCGTCGGCATTGCAGGCATGCAGGCTTCAGATTCCAGATCAAATTCGGTATGGAGCAATCGTGGCAGGATCGCTCTGTTCCTTATTGATGTGGTGGACGTTATCGAGTCTTGGCAAGAACCTGACCGACACTGTTGTCACGCGATCCGCAGCGACACTGGTAACATCTGGCCCCTATCAGTGGGTCCGCCATCCATTTTATGTGACCGCTGCACTGTTGATGACATCAGCAACACTGATCACGGCCAACTGGGCCATTGGAATCGCCAGCGTGTTGGTGTTGGCCCTGCTCGCGATACGCACGCCACGCGAAGAACAGAAATTAATCGATCGATTCGGTCAGCAGTATCGAGATTACATGGAAGCGACTTGGAGATACTTTCCGCGGATCAGCTTTCGACGGTAATACTCGAAGTAGTTGACGACCCCTGTCTGGCAGGCGGTTCGATACAAGGCGCCAGACAGTCGTGGCTCGCTCCGCGAACCAACGCTACCGGTTTGGAAAACGACTGTGCTCGAGGCGAATATTTCCGTTGGAAAGAAACAGCCCGTTGGTTCGCGGAGCGAACCACGACTATCTGACGCTACCTTGGTGATGTAGACAAACAAGTCTCTCACTACGTTGGCTTGGCGGGCTTCCATTCGTCCTGCCGCAGATCATTGTTTCGATAAAGCTCGATCAGTCGTTCCAGCATTTCGATGTCGCACCGGAACTGCTCGCCTCGTTCCGTGTCGGCCATCCTGCGCGGACGCTCCCACTCGCGGATTACCGCGACGCTCGGGACGATATCGATCCCTTCCCGGACGGCAGCATCGACCGATTCGAAATGATGATGACGGGCAAGCAACGTCCGGTCCGACTCCAGCACCAGTGTGTATCCGTGATCGCCATAGGCTTCCGAGAACGCCCCATCGATCGTGATCGCTTTGCCACTTCGTTTTAGCGGGGATTCTCCGTCTTCAATCTTCACTGGAACATGGCCGTTCACGATCAATCCGTGATTGGGATCAACATCGAATTCCGCCAGGACTTTCTCACAGAACCACGGTTCGTGGATCAGCGCAAAGTACGGGTCCTTCGTTTCATGATGCGGCGTCTTGTCAGCGATGAAATCTCGTTCCAGCGTCGTAATGCGGTCCTTTCCGAAGAGCGGTGATCGCGGGCCACTCCAGAGGTACCACAGGAAATCAAGATGCTTTTGCTGGCGCTGTTCGACCGCCCAGGCCACAACACGTTCAATGGCATCGAACATCGGCTTGCCACTCAACCAGCCACCATCGATCGGCATCGGCAGGAATTCACCCTGGCTGTTGCAGGGGACACAGCCGTGGAAAATCAGATGATCGTCGCGTCGCAAGTACATCGCACCGTTGCCAACAATGTACTTCAAGTGGTCATTGAGTTTCTGACTGCTCAAAAACGAATGCTTCAGTCGTGAGAGGCACAATTCCTCCTGAGGTGTCAGTTCGTAGGGATTTTCAGGATCGATCGTCGGCAGATAAGGATCTCGAAGCGAGTACGTCTGACCATCGACTGTGATCGTTCCCTGTTCGAAATTGATGTGATGCAACAGTCGGCGATGATCGATGTCCCATTCGGGATTACGAGCAATCATCTGACCTTCGAGCTTGAACTGCATGATCGCCGCGGCTTTTTGCATACGGGCGACAATCACTTCTGACCGCATGCCGCTCGACTTCGGCAGGAAGAACGTCGCAGGATCATCGACATAAACCGTACGGGCGAGGTGTTCCAGTGGTGTCAACGGGATGCTGTAGCCTTCGTCGAGTTGACCCAGTCGTCGATATCGCAATGAGACTCGCAGCACGTGGCAGATCAGGGCTTCGTGCCCCAGCCCTGCCCCGACCCATGCCATGTCATGATTTCCCCAGATGAACGACACGTTCGGTTGATCGCGCAGATAGTCGACTACGCGATCACCGCGCGGGCCCCGGTCCCAGCAGTCACCACCGATAATCAATTCGTAAATTGCCAGGTTACGAATCAATCGCCCGGTGATATGGATCAGGTGCAGTGCCCGGCCCCGCCTGAGCAGTTCGTCGACAATCGCTTCGACAAACTCGCGGCCTCGCTCGTTGGAGGGCTCATGCAGCATTTCGGCAAACAGATGAGTGTACTCACGAGGAAAGACCTGCATGGCTCGTTTCAGGCTGTACCGTGACGCCAGGACGCGAACGAGTTCAAACTGATGCTTCAAGGCTCGGCGGGCGAATACCCGTAGTTCCTCTGTATCCGTCAAAGTCTGTTGCAACCGCTCGGTGACTTCGGCCGGATAGAAAATCAGCGTCAGGAATTCCGAGAACTCCCGAGGCTCCATGCGATCCTTGAATAGACGTTCGACGAGCGGCCGTAAGGTCCCCGACGCGTTATTGATCACGTGCCGCAACTTCTTGTCTTCGCCATGGATGTCGCTGATGACATGGACCGTCCCCTTGGGGAGCGTCAGCACTGCGGACAGGCGTGCGATTTCGGCCAAGGCTGAGTCGATGTTGGGAAACTGTTGAGCGAGGGCACGCAACAAAGTCAGTTCGTAACGGGTTGGCTTATCTTCGCGAAGACCTCGCAGTTGCATTGGCTCGCGATCCGAATTCGTCATGTTTCATTTTCCGGGCAACAAAAAGTCTCTGAAGTTCCAGGCGAACTCCCCGTGGGTCGGGATTCTATCCAATTTGGACCTGCTGCGGGAGGAATGCCCCGGATCAGTCTGGCTTGTAACCCTCTTCTTTCAACAAGTTGCTCGCCTTTCTGGAGGAAGAAAGAGATTTGGAACACTGATCGCCGCTGATTCACGCTGATCCCAATCTCGATGATGCGAGTCTTTCTCTGTCTGATCAGTGGAAATCAGCGAAGATCAGTGTTCCACAGCTCGACATCAAACTCGGGTGGAAATCGACCCCGGCTTCAACTCAATTGTCGTGTGACAGCGAGGACAATGTTCACGCGGTCCGGATAACAGGTTTGCGAATTTGGGTGAGGATGCACTGTGTTCCAGTCGATCGATCAGAATCTGCAGTTCTCCAAACACGAACTTTGCCCCACGAATGATTCTTGCGGCCAACAGGGTTTGATCGGTCTTGTATTCCCAACGGTTGCCGTCGATCTTCAAGACGCATTTTGACGTTCCAACTTCCCCTGACGCAGTCCCCGAAAACGAGGGTTCTACCGTCACATTAGGAATCGACGTATACCTGCAACCTCGAAACTCAACACTGCCAGCCCGCAACAGGATAGCATCGGCATCAGATGTTCCCGAGAGATTCAGATCTGATCGGGCCAGGACGTGGACGTCATGCATCACGCTCCTGAAGTTTTTTGCCTTCACCTGCTTCTTGGCAGAACAGAATTCGACAGGGAGTCGTCCCGAGGATTCCATGGCCAGTACGGCAAAGAACTGAAACAGCGATTTCGGACGCAGAGATAATCTGGAAGCCAGCACTTTCAGCGTTGCCGATTTCCGGAACAAATCCGCGAGATCCGCAGCACTCAATCCCATTCGACGCGATTCCAGGACAAGGTGCCAGACAGCAGTAATTAATTCATCACTACTAAATCGCGTGAGTGCCGCGCCCTGATGAGTCACTGCATCCAGCGGAAGCTCACCTTCCAATGCCAATGTCAACAGTTCTGCTATCACATCCTCACGTTGCTGGGGTCGAGCGGGGACTGATGGGCCGCTGGCTGCTGCCAGCAACGGCACCCCGTCAACCAATCGTAAATAACAAAGCTCCGCCAAATGCTGAGCGGGAAGTATCCCACGCTTGACCAACGGCCGGACTGCATCGATGGCACGAACTAAGTTTGCGTCGCGTCGCATGATCGAACCGTGACCGGCAGTGGACTTAGCCAAACTCGCCAGAAACTCGGAATGCGCCCATCCAAACGGCTGTTCCTTATCCTCCAACAAAGCCTGAGCAACCATCTGCCAGGCGACATCCACCGGTTCGATCGTGCGATTCCAGTAAAAGATCGCAACACCAACCATTCCGAGAACGCCCGCCAGAAAGCTGTACACGACAAATGCCTGAGTCGCCGTGTAGCCTTGCCAGGCCAGCAGCAGACAGACAATCGCGGCTCCGAAAAACGGCAGGCCAATCGTCCCCATAGCCCCCCACCGCGTAAACGTCCAAGGGGGAGAGACTCCCTCCCACGGAGCAATTTCCACACTGCTCCACAATCCCGGTAATCCGACACGTCGAATGGAGACTGCTGGCGAACTCAAGTTCCCCACGTCATCGATCTTCACTAGGTCAAGCGGAGCAGAACCTGTCGGAATCGTTTCCCAACAATTCGGGCATAACGTGTCAGTCGTTGTTTTGACCGAGTCCACTAAGATCCCGCGATAGTGCGCGGGGGCGATTCCGCGACGGAGCGCCTCACGACTCAGTCGTATCCGCCCAGATTGCGGCGAAGCGAGTTGCGCCATCCGATCAGCTCGTTCGAGGTACTCGGATTGCGGATCTTCGGCATAGGCATCCAGCAGGTCGATGGCGACCGACCACGGCTTTCGAACATTGCGTCCCTCCAGAATCAATCCGTGCTCGGACATGAGATGAACGGACAGTTCTGGCGGAGGGAGACTGACGCTACAACGAGGGCAACGCATGCGAACTTGCGACAAGAGTTCGTCACACGCCGCCTCGATCATGGGAGAAGGTCCAACCCATTGCTCCAACGCTCGCAGTTGTTCCACGCCATTGAGTTTATCTGCAGCACGCGATGCAAACGCTCGCAACGCCCGCTGACAGATCTCAGACTCCGTCGATATCCGCCGCAGCAGGTGAACCACCAGTTGTCGACAAACGGGATCGGGAATTTTGGGATTACCCAACAGTGGTACCGCTTCACGCAACAGATCCGCAGGCGGGTCACCGTCCAGATTTCCGAGGATCGCCAGACCTGTCATCTGACATGCCCAGTGGTCTTCACGAAGAAACAGCCGAGACATACTTGCGGCCAGTTCCAATGCTCCCAGAGCCTGGCCGACACCTCCAGCAAGAGTGGATGCATTCTCACTCTGCAGCGAATCCAGCAACTGACTCCGCAGACTGATATACAATTGATGCCAGCCACCACCACCCGACGGATCGACAAACAGGTCTTCCAGATTTCTCGCAGCAAACGTATCCGGTTCAGCCGATACCGTCCGGTTGAGCAGAAGCGAGATCAGAGCTTCTCGCGAATAATTGAATCCTTCCCATTCATAGACATGGTGCTCACTTCGCCGATGTCGTCCGAGGTCGCGAATCGGGAATGTCGATCCGCATTCCGGACAATCCGTCAAGCGGTCAAGTTCCAGCTCTCGCTCGCATGCCGCACCAGCCAATGGGTCCGCACCAGACTCCAGCAACCGGTGACAGGTCTCAATGCGTTCACTCACAATTGGCAGTGGTACCAGTTGATCAATCACTCGACGGAACATCGCGGCCGTCGTCTGATCATCAGCCAGACGCCGCACTGCTTCAGCCAGCGTCGTCTCGCGTGCCAGCAATCGAATCCGATTGTCGTCATGCCCCAACAGAGTTCGACAGGCGGATCGGGCAACGTCGTTTGACCGCAGACACTGCGCCAAGACTTCGATCCATTGTCGCTGCTGAATTTCCGTCAGCCGATCTTGGCGCAGTTGGATCGACAGGACCACTTGTTGAGACAACGCCGAGGCGAATGCAGAAACGGCTCGTTCACCATGTCGTTGCTGCAGATGGCCTGCCAATGCCGAAAGCGATGTGGCGTCAGATTGAGTCAGCACGCGTGACCAGAGTCGTGTCAGTGCCTGACCGAACGGCAGCAGCTTTCCCTCGAACGGAACGTACTTGTGTTCAGCCTTCAGGTGTGGATCGAGGTCACGAGCCCGCAGTTCCTGCTGGCATTCGGGACATGCGACAAATCGGTGCTGTTGTTCAAGCAGTTCGATCGCCGCTTCGATCACGGATGCCGCGATCCCGAATGCCGCAAACCCGCGGACCGCGCGGATCATGTTGTCGACTTCACCTTCGCTCAACCGCTGTGCCAGATTCGCGACACTGGTCGCATCGACAAACGGAGTCGCCCGTAAGAGTGCCCCCGCAGCAAAAATCCGGACTTCATAGTCTTCGTCAGTCAGCGCGCGTGACTCAATCCGCTGTAAAGCAGCATGGCTGATCGCTTCAATCCCCAGCCCACGTTCGAGCAAAGCGATCGCCCAGCAACGAACGGTCGGTGAGTTCGATTCCAGCAACTCCCCGGCCACGACTTCAATGGGGCTAAGCTCACACAGCAGCAGGATCTCTTCCGGGAGCGCACCAGCACCGCTCCCCAGGGATTCTGCCAGCAGGCGGCGATAACTGGGAACTGTTGAATCGACATTGATCGCGATTGTCGGACGTGAAACGGTCGTCGTCGTTCCGTGCGTCTCCATCGCAAAGATGCTGAAATACCATTCACGCTGCAAATCTGCGTCGAGGGTTACACCCGGATCCGGGGGCAATCGAGTTTGTACGTTTCGAGACCCCGAACCGCTCCAGACCTTCTCTCCTTCGACGCGTGACTGAGGTCCCTTCCCAAACTGGCGCGAGATCTGGAACTCTATTCCCGTCGGCAAGCCACTCGTTGAGAACAAAACTCGCGTTGTTCGATCACGCTCAACAACATTCAGACAGGCTGGAACTGGCGACGGTGGAGGGTTTCCCCACCACGCTCTCAGATCCGAAACTGAGCCGGGTCGCAATGCGGGATTTGCCTCCAGACATGACCAGAGACCATCCAGAAAGCTATCGGGCCAGTGCGTTTCGAACCTGGTACCCGACACCCCCAATTCTCGCGTGAAATCTTTGACCTGAGCGGACGACCAGCGAAACAACTCTCGTTTCAATCGCTCACGATGCGACGAACCGAATCGAGTCCAACGCTGTTGCTGATCGGCGGCGAGTTTCGCGGGACTGTCGCCGGTCAACAAGAACCATGCAAGAGCCCCCCAGCCAAACAAATCGCTGCTTCGCGTAGGAGCATGCGTTGGCTGCAGAAGTTCTGGAGCGACAAACCCCTGTGCATAACGCTCGGCGGGAAACAGTGCGCGCCAGGCACTCGCGTGCTTTTCGTCAACAACCGTCTCGGTCCCGAGGAAATGAACACGTGGCAACGGATCGACCCAGAAACCTGCTGGTGAAATAACGTTAACCAGAAAGGATTCTTCATGCATTGTGGAGAAGAATTGCAGAGTCTGGCCGAGGACTCGGATTCCGGCAGCAATATCAGCAGCAGCAGATTGTCGCCAGCGCGCCAGATTCACCCCTTGAATCGTCTCCAGGATCAGGACCGGTTCCGTCGCGGGAATCTTGCCCGGTCGCGGAAACGCAAACTGGTCCTGATCATTGCGAACTTCCAGATAGTCGAGGGGTTCGGCGATGGAATTTGTACGACGGCATCCCAGAACCTTTTTTGCTTCAAACCACAAATGCTCACGACGCGCCTTGATGTATTCCCGATCGTCCGTCCTGGGATACGAAAGAGTACGGATCAGCACATCCAGACATTCGTCATCCGTCGCTTCGCTCAAACTCCCCTTGGAGAACTCGAAGTTTCGAAAGACTTTTTTCCCTCGATACAGACACGACCACGGTGTTTCGATCAGGACATCAGTGACGCGATAGAGCGCTCGATTACGCTGAACGACTTCAGGTTCGTCAGCAGGAATCTCGGCAAAATCATGAGGCAGTCGTGCCCCGACTGGCAACTTCATGGTGCGTCAATCCGTTGCAGCAGCGATGCGATCTCGGTGACAAGTGCACCACCATCGGTCGGTCGTTCGACCGCTTTTTCGGCCAGACACCTGCGCACGAATGCATACGTCTCACGCCGGACTCGCTGTTCCAACGCGGTCCAGTCCCAGTTGCGAAACGAAACCGACTGTGCCCCGCCGACAGCGGCATTCGAACCCAGGAACTCCGCCGGACTTCGACCAGTCAGCATGTGGTAAAGTGTACTGCCAATGGCGTACGAATCAGCAGTCGGCTTGAGCGTATCGCTCGACTGACATTCCGGTGGACAATAGCCAGGCGTGAACGCACCTTTGTTACCGACAACACTTCCAACCATCAGCCGACATCCGCCCAGGTCGAGTAACGACACAGCGTCGCGGCCGCCGAGCATGATGTTATCGGGCTTCAGGTCCTGGTAGATCAACCGCCACTCACGCGAGTCCCGCTGAACAGGCAAATGCAAAATGGCGAGGACATGACAGACCTGCTGCAGAATCTCCAGCGCCCGTTTTTCTGGCATTCCCGTGCCGATCACATCACTGAGTGGCCGGCCTTCCATCCGCTCCATGACCAGATACGGTTCCGTGGAAAGGATGCTGGAATCCTGGAACTGCCAGGTCCCTCCGTTGGCTTCAAACGGTTCACCGAGCCTGGGATTCCAGTCGAAGACATAATCGTTCGGGTTGGGGATTCCATTGCAGCCACGATTTTTCAACAGGACCATGATTCGGCGTTCGGTCTGCAACTGCTTGCGATGGTCAGTCAGTTTTTTGACGAAGCCTTCTTCGTCACGGCTGTGAGCGTATTCGATAATTCCATCGTAGCGCAATGTCGTCTTGATCAGAACGTCCGACTCCGTGCGAATATCACGCCCCTCCAGCAGCAAACCACATCCACCAGAAGCGAAGAACTTGCGGACTTCATAACGTTCTGCCAATCGCTTCGCGATTGTAAAGGGCAGACCGGCGTTGTTCCCATGGGGAACGGTGGCGCGAATAAATTCCCGGCCGCGATACTGGAATTCGCTCCAACCTGCGGTGCTTCGTGGGGATGTCGCGACCATCGAATGAAAACCCATCGGGTGTCTGCTGGACATGAAACAAGCGACGTGCAAATCACTGAGTTTGCCTCAGCCGTAAAATTCGGCGTTGCCCACGTCATGAATCGAGGAGCTTCAGCCACTCGACTACTTCATCGTTTCAAACTTCATCCACACCGCGCCCCCCAGCACAATCGGTGTTCCGTCTATCAGCGGATACTCTTTCCCTGGCGTTGCCAGTTCCTTGCCAACCTGAGTCCCCGTATTACCTGGCAAGGGCCGCAGCAGATACGATTGAGTACTCCGTGCCCGAAGCAGTTCTGCATGCCGGCGCGACACCTTGCGAGCAGCCGATTCGTCGAGTAATCCCGCCAGATCCAGGTCAGGGAAATCTCCGCGCACCGCATCCTGCCGACCCATCAGCACCACATCCTTCGTGATCGGAAAATACTTCACGGGTTGACGCGGCTTCGTGTCCGAATAAACGACCAGGCAAACAGTTCCAACAGGTGGGCGTACCGATCCGCTCGGTACTGGTGCGGACGGGACATTCGGCTCGACAACCGGAACATCCAGGACCACGGCGACCGGAACCGCTCCAGATGTCCGAACACGCAACTCTGTCCCGCACGGGCAGAAGTCATCCGTGAAGTCTGCACCAAACGTCTTCCCGCATGCAGGACACTCACGATCACCCGAAGCAGTCGCCACCGGCTCACTGACGGGTTCTACAACAACAGGCGAGACAACATCCGGTAGCTCAGGAACAAACGGCGCCGTGGTACTCGCCGGGACCGGATTGGCAGCCTCAACATGCGAACCGCAAATGTGACACGTCTTCTGTTCCGACTGAAGCTCAGCATCACAGACAGTACATTTCAGCATCAGATGTTCCTTCTCGGGAATAATCGTCGAGCTTGAATCAGCCTTGAAATCAGACGGAACGCGGATTCGCCCGATCTGAATTATTAACGTTGTGATCAGCGTATTTCGGCGAATTTACCGATCAGAAATCATCGACTTCCTGAACGGCAATCGCCCCTTCCACCTTCGATGATGCGGCCAAAGACCGGTTCATCATCTCTTGCGTTATTACCCCCTTGGACGTGTAGTCATCGCGCATCTGCCGATACAAGTTCAGATTGGCCTGATCCCCCTGCTCGTCAAATTTCTTAACGAGCGCATCCAGCAGTCGCGCAACAATGTCCTTGTCTTTCTGTGTCGCCTGTCCGCGTTCGATCAGATCACGCTTGTCCTGCAGGAACAGCAACTGACGCTGCGTTTCCGCCTGAGTGATCACGCGTCGAACATCACCATTTCGCATCAACGTCCGGCTCTCGTCGCCTGACGATTCCACCGCGATATTGGCTTCAACACGGCCTGCGGTCACTCCCATTGCCGGGACGTCATAGCTCAAGGTTGCCTTGGCCAATCGAAACCGGCCGCCATCACGAGCCGGAACGGTGCTGCGAAACAGCACTTCGTAAACCTTGCCCCGCTCCATGTATTCCAGATGGATCGAGACCTTGTTGCCAGCATCTGGCTGCAGATCTCCGACAAACAGAACTTCGGGCTTGGTACGGTACAGTTCTCGCACAAAGATCTCGGGTGACAGCCACAAATCCAAAGTGACATTTGTTGCGAGGATATTCTTCTGTCCGGTGAAGAACTTCTGAAAAGAATCTTCCGCCTCGCGTTCATTTCGAATGTCGTCGAAGGCCCCTCCCAATGTCATTTTGCAGACCTCCATCAGGAAGTCGGCACGAGAATCCCCTGTACCAAATGCAAAGATCGGCAGATGATATTCTTCTGCGATCTGGCGCGCTTCGTTAATCGCCTTGCCCGGTTCGTTGTCCTCACCGTCAGTCAACAGCACGATTCGTTGCGTCTCTGCAGATGCACGCGTTCGCGACAACGATTTCCGAACTTCCGAGAACGCGGTACCCAGCGCTGTTCCACCGCCCCCCACATCAACCAGTTGCCGCACTGCGTCATCCAGTTCCCGGCCTCGTCCCAGGCCGCGTGCCAACGGATGTGCCTGATCATCAAACGCGATCAGCGTCATGCGATCGGAAGGCCCCATCTGCTCAACCAGCCGCAAGACCACGTTGACCGCGACCATCCGTCGGCTGGGAACACTCGATTCGACTTCAGACATCGATCGGCCTTCGATGGATGACGATCCTAAAGTCCGAGCATTCGGATCAGGCTCGATCAACATATGCATCGAACCACTGACGTCAACGACGACAATCAAGTGGGCGGGAAGGCTGGCCCCCTCCCCCGATTCCATGAGTGCCCCGATCCTCGCGACATTCGGCTTGATGGTGATCAGGCTGTAAACATCGGCCGAACGACCGCTCAATACGGCCGGTTGATCCAGTTTGCATTCCAACAAGAATTCTTCAGCCACGATTCGCCCTTTCAATTCGACGTTGCGCGAGCGTTGCGGAACCGTATCACAATACAGGCAATGTTATCGCCATATCCATTCGGCTCGAGTTGCGAGGGAAGACGCTGCCGACGATCCGCTGCTTCGACCAGTCTCTCTGCCAGGATCTGCGACGTCACATCCCCGGCCGTTTGATTAATCTCAACCAGATCCCGCGGTTCCAGGAACACCCGTTCTTCCACCAGACCATCGGTACACAGCACGACGGTCTGTCCCGGTATCAGCATCCACCGGCTGAGTTGCGGCCGACAGCGATCAGGGTCACAAACCATTCGTCCGTCGCTCTCACGACGACACGCTCCCAAACAACCCCTGAGCGCCTTTCCGCCATTTCCCAGTTCCTGGACCTGCTCTGGAGGAACACCTGCAGCAAGCATTGCCGAGGCGACATCGCCATCCACCGTCAATTGTTCTGCGTAATCATCCAGAATCAGATACGCGCGGCTGTCTCCAACATTTGCCAGGTGCAATTCATCGCCATCCAGGATGCCAATCAGCGCCGTAGTACTCATCAGATCACTGTCACTGATCTGACTGGCCAGGATATTCAATGCGTGAGGCTGGCCGCTTTCGGAATCCACAAGGATTTTCACCGCAGCGTTGACGATCGCTTCGCTTCCAGCAAGACACGACCGTTCCAGAATTTCGGACCAGTTCACAACGGAATCGGGTGGCAGCGTTTGCAATTGCGAACGGATCGACTCCACGATCGCTTCCGTCCCCAAACCACTGGCCATGGCACCATCGCCCACTCTGGCAGTGGAGACTCCATCGGCAATGATCAGAACATGAATTGCTCGCCCACGGACCATCTCTTGAACGACAACAATCCGATCCTGATTGATCGAATTCAATGCAGATTTGGCGCGACCGGGAATTGTGAGTCCACCGACGTCGACACTTGGTTCAACGGATTCGCTGGTTGTGGAATTGCCGGGTACATCACCGGCCGCTACGGGAAAGATTCGTTGCCAGAATGAGGGTCCGGGGGATGGCGACGCAGAAAATGGCGGAAGAGGGAGACCTTCGGTCGGGCGTTTCGGCGGGGTCAGGAGACCCGCGCCGAACTCATTTGGGAGACCCGCGCCGAACGCGGTCATGAGACCCGTGCCACTCAGGGCGACTTTCTCAAATTCAGCTGCGAATTCTGCGACAGTTGGAGGCCGCTGATTGACGTTTGAAGCGAGGCCTCGCCGCAAGACATTCCAGATTCCGACGGGAATGTCAGGACGGAAGAGCCGCAATGGGGGGATATCGAATCCAAAGGCCTCCAGGCCGCGTCCTGCAAATCCCGAGTCGAGCCCTGCGAGGCGGTAATAGATTTCGATGGCCAGATGGTAAACATCCGTTCTTGGCCCGATCAATTCATCGCGAAACTGACAGATTTCGGGGGGCGAATATTTCTGGGAAATGCGGGCTAATCGTTCTGGACACTTCCCCAGAGGAAACAACCTCCAGTCCAGATTGGTAATCCGTACCTGCTGATTGCGGACCTCGACAGCACGCGGATCGAATTCGTACCACACGTAACCAGCGGCATGTAATTCTGACATTGCGCCACTGAACATTCGACTGGCAGCAACCGAATCAACGAGTAGTTCCTCGATCGATTTTCTGGCAGGCATCGGCGCGACGTCTGGTTCAAAAACTTGGCGCCACGATTCGGCCTGAATCAACGCACCACCATCAATCTCCAGAATACATATTGATGGCAGTCCCGAAAGCAATAGCGATTGCCGTGCCAGAACATCCGCTTTCACCAATGGCCAAAGTTTTGGGTTAATTCCGCGTACGCGAACACGATCAGACCCTGCGTCTGCTTCGAATGAAGTGGAAGGATCGTCAGGCCATTGGACGCTGATTGCAGCCGTTCCCCATTCGACTGCCGCACTTGATGGATCATTCGCTTCCGAAAACGGAGGCAATTCAAACTGGCAATGTTCACAAAAAAATGTGTCGAAAGACTGCTGATGACAATGCGGACATTGAACCGCCTTCGCGGTTACATCGACCGTCGGCGGATGACACGTGGGGATGCCATCCCCTGCGGCACCAGAAGCGTCCGTCATCGTGAAGTCCGATAAACAGTGATGTGATCAGTGAACAGAAATGAAATCAGCGACGCTGATGATACCCCGACAGGACGAGGAAAACACGCATGGAGTGAACTGCGATTCACAAGGAGCCGTTTTTCTGATGTGCG
>CAIWEX010000183.1 GCA_903911795.1 uncultured Schlesneria sp. | reverse complement strand
TTCTACGGTAAGCTGACCAACAACACGTTCGGTGTCAGTGGTGTCGCCAATTCTGGTGGGGGCAACGGAGCGGACAACGTTGGGCTGTTCGCCAATGGCGACGATGGATCGCACGGCGGTTCACGGTTCCTGGTCCAGAACAACATCTTCCAGCAATACGGTCAGTCAGGCCTTCAAATTGGTGCTCGAGGAGGAAACGCCTCGATTGATGCGACAATCCTGGGGAACACGTTCCGGCAGCCTGGCCCGGCCGCTCAGGGGGCCTTCGCCGGAATCTGGGGCTATGTGGCGAGTTCTGCGGCCAACACCAATACGCTCAACATCCTGATTGGGGATTCCAGTAATGCCAGCCTGAAGAATACGCTGACCGGCAGCGATCCAAGCCTGCTCACTGACGTATTCTTAGGCAGTTCAATTACGAGTGCCGGTTCGGCAATCAACCTGTCCAAAGGTGGTTCAGCCTCTGTGACGGCGAAGAACGTGATCTTCGACGACAACATTGGACCGCTCAATGAAATCTACGGTGAGGACGGGGTAACAATCATCAATCTGATTTCAGGCAATCCTGTCCTGCCACCGTGATCCGCGTCACGTGAACATCGGGTTGATCGAATCCAATCGGTCGACCAACAAACAAGGGCCGGGAACATTGTTCCCGGCCCTGCTTGTTTCGATCGCCTACCAAAACTGGTCACCCGCGCGGTGGAAAGATTCCCTGCAATGCGATGCAGAAATTCAATGCCAGGTAAGGTTGCAGATTGTTATGTGGCTGATTGCCGCCACTTGGAGCGAGAGTGTTGGCATTCATCGGCCCCAGATTCGCCGGTGCCGTCCAGACCTGTCCACCGTTGGACCGTCCGAACGTTTGAGTCGGGTCGGGCGCTGGTGCCACTGACGGAGGTGGATTCGGGGCGCAGTTTATGGGATGCGTGTGGACAGGGAGTTCGCTTGCTAAGAGTGTGACGGCTTCGGTACCGCCAGTTTCACCCTCGTCACGAAGTGACAGTCCGGGCCCCTGTCCCATCCCTAACACGACGTTTCCCTGAATGTCAGGAAGGGCGAAAGTCGACTTACCGTCACCACCATATGTGGTGCCCAGCAGTGAAAACAGCGCTGTGTTCTGGCTGATTGGCAATAACTTGCCATTACAAAACGCCCAGCCCACGGGGGCAAAATTGAAACCAAAAATGCGGACTTCAGCAACAAATGGATCCGACATGGATCAGGCCTCCTTAGGTGGGCGACGGGAAGATGCCAAACAGGCTGATGATGTAATTGATCACAATGAACGGCTGCATGTTTTCGTGGGGCTGATTTCCCCCCGCAGGTCCAGCCGCGTTGGGTGCAAGCGCACCCGTAGGAGCGGTCGCTTTGTAAATCATCGTCACATTTGAAGCCGCCGTCATGAACCCGACAGGCGTCGGCTGCGTACCGGCGTCCTGAGAGGCCACGAAGGGATGCGAGTGCGACGGCATCTGATTGATGCCGACTGTCACCTGTTCGACACCGGCTGCCTGGCCGATGGCAAATCCTGATCCCATATGCAATGGCACGCGGCCGCGCAAATCAGGAACGGCGAACGTATCTTGACCGTCACCGCCGTAGGTCGTGCCAATCAAGTTGAACAGAGTTTCGTTCTCAGCGATTGACAACAACGACCCATCGCAAAAGTTCCAACCTGCCGGGGCAAAGTTCCCGGCAAAAATCCGAATTTCACCAACGTATGGCTGTCCCATGCGAAAAACTCCTTAGCTCTGGCTGGGGAAGATTCCCTGAAGTGCAATTGAGAAATTGATGACAAGGTACGGCTGCATATTTTCGTGAGGTTGACTTCCTCCCTGAAGTCCGACTGTGGAAGGTAGCAGCGTGGTCAAGTTCGTAGGACCGCCATACTGGTTGCCGGCGCCCCCCAGCACCTGCCCGGTGGGAATGACATTGTCACCATTGTTGCCGGTGCCAAATGCCGAGTGGGTATGGGTAGGCATTTCCGTAATCAAGAGAGTATGCGCCGCCTGGCCACCGACCTGACCCAGCGTAAAGCCGTTACCAAAGTGCAGTGACGCTCGCCCCTGCAGGTTGGGCAACGCAAAGTTCACCCGGCCATCCCCCCCGTAAGTCGTTCCTAACAACGAGAACAACGCCTGGTTCTGCTGGATGGGCAGCAATTGCCCATTACACAATGCCCAGCCTTTCGGGGCAAAATTAAAACTCATCATTCGTATTTCTGCGACGAACGGCTCTGCCATGAATGCCTCCTAGGAAATTTTGAAAAATCAACGTATCAAACGTGGCCCTCTGATCGTTTCTCCTGAATGGGTGCCCTGAAATGAACGAACCGGCCCGCAGGATTTGGACACCTGTGGGCCATAATCACCGAAATGAGGTCAGCAAAATAACGACACGAACCCTCAACTGGCAATCGAATCGCCAGAGATTCGCGAAAAAAACATACACACGGGGTTCAACGAAGAACGCGGCACGGGCCCGTACAGTGGCTGACGCGCGAATAAGCCAGTGATTTCACACAAGACTGCGCTGAATACAGCGACTTTTCTGCGGCGACCGCTTCCGACAATCGAACATTCAGTTCGCAGTGGGGCGCTGCATCAGGTCATAAACCCCGACGTCACCCACGGTTTGAAATCCCAGGCGGATATACAGCCGCATCGCGGGATTGTTCTTCTCGACATGGATTGAAAGGGGCTTTTTTGCCGTGGTCGATTCGTCGATCAACACATTGAGCAAGAAGCTACCGACACCGCGGCCTCGAAACGCAGGGAGCAGCGTGATGTCGACAATCCGAATTTCCTTTTCCCATCGGGCGACGTAAAGTCGGCCAGCAGGGACATCGTCCACGAGAATGACCTGGAACTCTGCCTTGGAATAGTGCTTGTCGTAATGTTCCGTCTGCGCCCGGAATTGCATCCTCAGAAAACTATCCTTGTCCGCATCACTCCAGGGGACCGGAGCAAGCTCTTCGGTCCGGGTGCTGGCATAACAGCGATAGAGAAACTCTCGGTCCGCATCGACGATCGGTCGCAACTTGATATCGGCTGACATGTCAAAGGCCCTTTGAATCCGGATGCGCGCCTGATGTTTTGCGCAAGCGGCAAGCTCAGTTATAGATTGCCTGATACTGCATGTTGCGACCCGTCTTGCGATCGGGCCCGATCGGCACCAGAAACATCTCCAGATTGCCAAGCTGGGCATGCATCAGCGCATAGTTTCCCTGATTGGCAAACGGGCTCAGTGGCCCGTGAAAGATCAACGAAAAGGGCTGCGACCGAATCGCAGGGTCACGCAAACGATCCTCAACGGTCAGATCCTCAACATTAAACAAAGTCAGGTCCAAGGCGGGCTGGCCATTGATCATGAGTTGAAACAGGCTGCCGACAAGAGGCTGAAACAACGCGAATGTATGATCTTGCATCGGACGTCCGGAATGAATTACGCGTGAACAATCACGATGCCCCAATGGCATCGACCTGCAAAACAGATCATTGTTGAAACACGCCTCATTTCGCAAGTGACTCGCAGTGAATGCCTTCGATATCAAATCACAAGGGAGGGCCGAGGCTCCCGCAGAGCCGTGATTGAGTATTGGTGCCCGACTCCAATTCCGGTTCGGCAGGAGCCTCATCCTGAGTTTCAGGCGCATCTTTTGATCTTTGGTTCACCCCGGGCTGGTATGCAGCGCCGTTGGGGCAGGATTTGTCCCAACGGGACAAGGCATATCAGCCCAGGGCAACGCCCTG